>PWMO01000332.1 GCA_003558175.1 Spirochaetaceae bacterium | reverse complement strand
GCGGTGTATCGCTTGGTGACTTTCTGATATGCGGCGAGCGAAATAATGATACCTTCGTATACTATACTACAATCACACAAAATGGAAAGGGGGCGCGGCACGCCGTGGTCGCCGGGCCGACCGGCTATGCAAGCCCGTGCGCCGCAGCGTATCATGGGGCGAGCCGACAGCAGAGGGAGGAATGGATGTCACAGAGAGAGCAGGCGAGCAGAACGAAGCGCAGCGTCTGGCCGCGCGAAGGTCACGATGAGGAATCCCTGTCGTGGGGCTTTGCCGAGCACCTGAAATACTCGCTTGGTGTGGACAGCTATACCTCAACCAATCACGACCGCTATCTGTCACTGGCGTTTACCATTCGTGACCGTTTGATCCATCAGTGGATCCAGACTCAGCAGACTCATCATCAGAAGCAGGTGAAACGGGCGTACTATCTCTCGCTCGAGTTTCTGATCGGCCGCTCAATGGGCATGAACGTGATTAACCTGCGACTGGACGGTGCCGTTCAGCGCGCACTGGAGGCGCTTGGGTACAGCTGGGAAGAGATCGCGGAAGAAGAGATCGACGCCGGACTTGGCAACGGCGGTCTTGGGCGGTTGGCGGCCTGCTTCATGGAATCTCTGGCCACGCTCAATCTGCCCGCATTTGGCTACGGTCTGCGCTACGACTACGGAATCTTTCGCCAGGACATCGATCACGGGTATCAGGTGGAGCAACCGGACGACTGGCTGCGCCGTGGCAATCCGTGGGAGATCGAGCGCCCAGACCGGGCACCGGAAGTGCACTTTGGCGGCAGGGTGGAGATGTTTACCGATCGGGGGCGGCTGCGGGCGCACCGTGTAGACACCGACGCCGTGATCGGCATTGCGTTCGACATGCCGGTGGTGGGGTACGGTGGTTCCACCGTCAATACGCTGCGCCTCTGGAGTGCGCGCGCCGCCGAGGAGTTCAACTTTGGAGAGTTCAACCAGGGCGACTACGTGGAGGCGGTGCGATCCAAAGTTCAGGCTGAAAATCTGACCAAGATTCTCTATCCTAACGACAGGCTCTATCTCGGTAAGGAGCTGCGGTTGCGGCAGCAGTACTTCTTTGTTGCGTGTTCGCTGTGGGATATCATACGCCGTTTCAAAGCTGATGAGCTGTCGTGGGACAGGCTGCCGGAGATGGCCGCTATCCAGTTGAACGACACCCATCCGTCGCTCGCGGTGCCCGAGTTGATGCGTATCCTGCTGGACGAAGAAGACCTGGATTGGGACAGCGCCTTCGAGATAACGACTGCCACGCTTGCCTACACCAACCACACATTGATGCCCGAGGCGCTGGAGAAATGGCCGGTGCCGATGATGGAGGCGATCCTGCCGCGCCACCTGCAGATCATCTACGAGATCAACCGGCGCTTTCTGGAGCGGGCGGCAGTGTTCTTTCCCGGCGAGAGCGGCAGGTTGCGCGGGGTCAGCCTGATCGAGGAAGGGGCCGAGAAACAGGTGCGGATGGCAAACCTCGCCATCGTGGGATCGCATTCAACCAACGGTGTGGCCGAGCTGCACACGCGGTTGCTCCGCGAACGCGTTGTCAGTGACTTTGCCGTGATCTTCCCCGAGCGCTTCAATAACAAGACCAACGGTATCACCCAGCGCCGTTGGCTGCTGAAGGCCAATCCTCCGTTGGCCACACTGATCAGCGAAGCTATTGGCGACGGTTGGATTACCGATTTTGCCCGGATCGAGCGGCTGGCACCGTTGGCGGAGGACGCCGGATTTCGCGCCGCGTTTCGCGAGGTGAAGCAGCAGGCCAAGCGTTCGCTCAATGAGTATCTTGGTCGAGCGCACGGAGTAAGGCTCAACACCGATACGCTCTTTGATGTTCAGGTCAAGCGGATTCACCAGTACAAGCGGCAGCTGCTCAACGCGCTCGGCATCGTGGTCCTCTATAACCGATTGCGGCGCGGTGACGGCGCAGCGGCGGTGCCGCGAACGTTTCTGTTCGGCGGAAAGGCGGCGCCCGGATACGATCTGGCCAAGCTGCTGATCAAGTTTGTCAATAATCTTGGTGCGGTGGTCAATAACGATCCCGCAGTTCGAGACCGCCTCGCGGTTCACTTCCTGCCCAACTACCGCGTTTCGCTCGCGGAACGGGTTTTTCCCGCGGCGGATATCTCGGAACAGATTTCCACCGCCGGCACGGAGGCGTCGGGTACGGGCAACATGAAGTTCATGTGCAATGGAGCACTCACCCTGGGGACGCTCGACGGCGCGAACATCGAGATCGTCGAACAGGCGGGAGTCGAGAACGCGTTTATCTTCGGACTTACTGCGGAGGAGGTGGCGGAACTTCGCGGCGCGTATAACCCGTGGGACTGGTATCATCGCAATCCTGAAATCGCACAGGCAATCGACCTCATTTCAAGCGGGTATTTCAGCATCACCGAGCCGGGAATATTTGATCCGCTGCTGCAGTCTCTGTTTGACAATGGAGACTACTACCTCAACCTCGCCGATCTCGGGCCGTGGGTTGCCGCGCAGGAGAGAGTGGCAGAGTGCTATCTCGACCCGGAGGCGTGGAGTCGCAAGGCAATCCTCAACATCGCCGCGTCGGGGAAGTTCTCTTCGGACCGGACGATCCGGCAGTACGCCGAGGAGGTCTGGAACGTCGCGCCTTGCGAGGTAGATACTTCGGTAGATCCCGCAGCTACACTGGAAGAAGCGCGCCGCGCGAACGGACGATAGCGAACGGCTCGCTACACAACGCAGTTCTTGCAGCTCTGTTTTGCCAGGTAGAGTGCGCGGTCGGCGTCTTGCAGCAGCACGGTACAATCAGTGTCCCGGCTGGGAATTCGACTTGCCACGCCGAAACTTGCGGTCAACACCGCGCCGGTGTCTCCATAGCGATGTTCGATTGCGAGGTTCTCAACCGCGACGCGCATCGATTCGGCGATCGTTGCCGCTCCGTCATGGTCGGTAGAAGGCAGTATCACCGCGAACTCTTCGCCGCCGTAACGCGCAACGTAGTCCGCCGAGCGGTGCAGGCTGATATAGAGGGCGTGGGCCACCTGCTTGAGAGCGTCGTCTCCGCTCAGGTGACCGTAGTTGTCGTTGTATTTCTTGAACGCGTCGATGTCCACCATGATTACCGAGAGCGGCTGTCCGTGGCGCTGGGCCCGGGTCCATTCCTTCGTCAGGGTGATGTCAAAGTGGCGTCGATTGCTGATACCGGTGAGTCCATCGCGAAAGGTGAGCCCCTCCAATCGGCTGCGTTCGGCGAGGAGCTCTTCTATGCGCCGGACGTTGGCGCCGAAGCGGGACGCCAGTACGAGACTTTGAAAGAACAGAAAAACCAGCAGGCCGACGCTGGCGAAGTAACCGGTTCTCCAGAATCCCATGTTGTAGAGCACATCGTTCAGGACCGTGACGGCAAGCAGGACCATACCGGCCGCATAGACCACACTGCCGACCCTTCCAGCCCGCCACGCGCGCAGTGCAACCGCTACCAGGTAAACGCTGCCTGAGAGAGCAAGTATGTGGAACACTACCAGCGATGCACTGAACACCCGCGCAGGAGCGAAAACGGTGAGCGCGGCAAGTATACCGCCGATTACGCACACGGTTCGCCGAACGGCTGCACGCATCTCCTGCGGAAAGAGGGCGCCGGTGTACACAAAGAACAGCGTGAAGCCGACATACATGGTGAAGTACTCGACCGTCAGGAAGAACTCCCACATCTGCAGCGTCGAAGCCTGGAGCAGTGCCGGTTGCCCGGTCAACAGGGTGCGAATCGCCATCAGGATAGCGACCAGCCCAAACCAGAGGGTGGAGTACTCCCGGGTACGAACGGCGATCAACCCGAGATGATAGATCCCCATGACGAGCAGCGCTCCAAACAAAAAATACGAGAGATTGCGCCGCGCCTGGGGTCCGGTGGCAATTGCGGCGTCACGGGTGATGATGACCTCGTCACGCAACCCTCCTCGGGCGTGGTGAAAGTTGGCAACCTGCACGAGGATGGTGGTATGTTCCCGGGTCGGGACAAAGGTGGCAACGCCCGTTACCCATTCCGGCCGAGTGGATGCCGCGTCGATGCCGACTTCACCGCCCTGCAGCAGCAGCTCGTCACCGACATACAGGCGGAACGCGGTAGAGATTTCGGCCGTTTGCAGATACAGCGGCTGATCGTCAGGATCAAGCAACAGGTCCAGCCGGTAGGTCCCGAATCCGCGTCCACCGAGCGCGCTTCCCGATATTCTCTGCCGGTTCCAGGTTGCGGGCACCCGTATTGGATGCGGCTCCGGCAGTGATGCACCCCCCCAAACGGCCAACTCCAGATCTTCGGGGTTGAGAAGCAGTGACGGGTAGAAGAGCCACTCGCCGTCAAGCGGGGTAATGGAGTCGAGGTCTGCGTTGCGCAAGTCTATCAGGCCGTCTGCAGCGCGCGGTCCATCGTACGTCTGTGGCGCGAAGAGTCGGAGTGTGTCGGTATCCCGGGCGCACCCCGACAGCGCCAGGAGCAGCAGGCAGCCTCCCAGCACCAGCCGTGGATGAAGATTCAGCCGCCAGCGCATACGGTTTCTCACTACCCATTTTATACTTCAGGATGGAAGGAATCGCCATAGGGCGGATGAACTTTGTAATACGTATTCTCTCACGTCATTTGTGGTATCTCGCGTGACCGAGCTCATTGCGCCGGTTCTCACGCCGTGGCCGGCCACCAGGCCGGCTACGGTGCGACCCCTTGCGTCGAGGCTCCGGCTGCACGTCGAAGTGGAACTCGTGATCAGAGTCTACCTGCACCGTGTGCTGGATCAGGCGCTCGATGGCGCGCAGTGACTGCACTTCATCGCGCGAGCAGAGCGACATTGCAGAGCCGGCCGAACCGGCGCGCCCCGTGCGACCGATGCGGTGTACGTAGGTCTCGGCATCGGCAACGGCGGGAAGCTCGAAATTGATCACGTGCGAGACTGAATCAATGTCGAGCCCCCGTGCTGCAACGTCGGTTGCGACCAGCACCTGTACCTTGCCGCTTCTGAAGCCCTCGAGCGCTCGCGTGCGTGCATTCTGGGTCTTGTCGCCGTGGATCGCTTCGGTGTCTATGTTCTGTTTACTGAGGGCTTTGGCGAGGCGCGAGGCGCGATGCTTGGTGCGGGTAAAGACGATGGCCTTGTACATCTGGTGGCGCTGGATCAGGTGCGTCAGCAGCGAGAGCTTGTCCGGCTGTTCAACAAACAGCACCGACTGTTCGATCGATTGGACCCGCATGCTACCACCGGAACACTCGATGCGAACCGGGTCTTTCAGGATCGATGCGGAGAGATCCGCGATCTCGCGCGGCATTGTGGCGGAAAACATCGCCGTTTGGCGCGTCTGGGGTGTCATCGCCACGATACGGCGCACATCGGGGATAAACCCCATATCCAGCAGACGATCGGCTTCATCCAGTACCAGCTGCTGTACGCAGTCGAGTGT
>PWMO01000282.1 GCA_003558175.1 Spirochaetaceae bacterium | reverse complement strand
TGGCCGCCGGCAAGAATGATTCCCTTCACGTTTTTCTCCTTCCGATTTTGCGCATCGTTCTCTCCGAACAAGTATCTCCGAACAGTTGTCACCAGACTGGCGCCGCGGTGCCCGGGTGGCCGGGTTTCCGGGCCCCGGGTGGCCCGTTGGCCAGGCTGCCGCGGCAGTCCACCCTCGCAAAGGTACACCGTGACGCCTCTGTTTACAATGTGAAAATTCGATTCGCGCGGGAAGCAGGGGTGCGGCAGGCGTTGGGGCCGCGGCGGCGGTGGGGGCGTGACGGTGGTCGCGCGGCGGCGTCATTGATCCTGATCAACGTCTTGCCGCGAGTGCGGCGGCTTTCTGGTATATCTGATCGACCTCGCGCCGCGGAACGACCGTCCGGATCAGCCACGCCATCACGATAATCGCGGGGATGTTCAGTGCCAGGCGGGTGAGCGCAAACGGAACGCCGAGTGCCTGCAGCTCGAACAGGAACATCGGGATCTTGGTGGTGGACCACGCGCCGATCATGATCAGGACGTTGAAGAACGAGGCCCCCTTGCTCATCAGCACGGCGGCAACCGGAAACGCGCCGTAGAGCGGGCCGGCCGCCGCGGACCCCAGGAAGAACGCGATCAAGATGCCGCGAACCCCCGAGCCGGGCCCGATGAAGCGGGTCAATACCTCGCGCGGAACCCAGACGTCCAGCAGTCCCAGCAGCACGAAGATCGGCGGGATGACGGCCAGCATCTCCCACGTCCCTGAGACCGCGGTGTCGACCGCCCTGTCAAAGACGCCGCGATTGACAAACGCCAGCACCACGTAGATTGCCGCCACCACAATGGCAAACAGGTAGTCTCGAAGCAGTTTCTTTACCATAACGGAACCACTATTCCCATGACCAGCGCGACCAGCAGCGCAAAGACAAACGCGGCCACGTTACGCGTGACCGTCGCGCGTACGCCAAAGTAGGAAACCTCCACCGGGAAGGTCACCACTCCCACCATCATCAGCGTGGCCACAAACGCGGCAATCTGCGTCAGCCCCGCTCCACTGCGCAACAGCAACGCGGCGGTAGGAAAGGCGATGAACCCGGGAATCAGCGTAACCGATCCCACCACCGACGCGAGCATCACGCCAAACCAGCCGGACTCGCTGCCCAGCAGCTGCGTCAGTACCTGCGGCCGCAGCAGCGCGATCATGATCCCGACCAGCAGGATAATGGCGACAAACTGCGGCAGGATGCGCGCGAACGCCATCCAGCCTTTGCGCAGTGCCATGCGGGTCTTCTTGCGATCCTTGATTGCCGACAGCAGCAGTGCAGCCCCCGCCAGCCCGTAAAAGATTATTGAACTCACTCTGTGCCTCCGTTCTGCTATCGCGGTACTTCGACCAGTTTGACGAAAGTCTCGATCACGCTGCGGCCCTGCGCCGCCAGATCCCAGCCGTTGCCGGACATGTGCCAGCGGCGCACCAGCAGCCGCACTCCGCCGGCGAGCATGGTGGCAAGGTCGTACTCATCGACGTCTGCGCGAATCTCGCCGTTCTCCCTGGCGAGCGTCAGCAGGTTTGTGGTGTTGTCGATGGTGAGCTCGACCAGGGCGCGCACGGTTGCCGCCAGCCTGTCGTCATTCATGAACGCCTCATCCGAAAACACAACCGCCGCGGTTGCCGGGTTCTCGCGCAGGCGCTCGAACAGCCGCGAGAAGTAATCCCGCAGCCGATCGAGGGCCGACTCGCCGTCCTGCACCTGATCGAAGATAGCGATGGTGTCGCGGTGCAGATACTCGAGCATCGCGGCCAGGATGTCGCTCTTGCTCTGGAAATGGCGATAGATGGCCGGTTCGGTTATGCCGAGATCGCGTGCCAGGTTGCGAATGGTGAGCTCCTGGATCCCTTTGCGCGAGATAATGCGAATGGCTACCTGAATGATATCTCTCTGCCGATCGGTCAATCCTGTCACCCCGATACCTCCTGCCCGGCGCCGCCCACGAGGCTTGCCGCGCTCACAAAGTTAGTGATCGATAACTAACTCCTCGAAATCCACTATACCGCCCGTGAGCGAGACTGTCAAGGACTATTTCCGTGATCCGAGACCCGTGAACCGAGACCCGTGATCCGTGGGTATCGCTGGGCCGGCCGCATCAATCTTGACGAGCCCGGGCTTTGGCGCCACTATTGGCGCGAGAGGTGCCGCAGCAGCCATGAACAATCACAGCAGCAACGCTATCCGACAGTTGACACCGGAGCTCGAGCGGCGGGTGGAGCGCAACCCGCTGCTGCATATCGATACGTTCGTCATTCCTTCGCCCTACGTGAAAGACAGTGCCATAGAGAAGGACTATCATCACAGCTTCGCCTGGATAGAGGAGGGCGAGATACTCGGGTTTGTCCTGGTCTATTCCGATACCAGGAAAGCGAACTTTCACATCTACAAGCTGGTGACCAGCCCATTCGGCCGCGGTCGCGGGATCGGAACGCTGCTGATCGAGCACCTGGGACGCAGCATTCCGCCACAGTCAATGCTCTATCTCTATGTCTGGGAGAAGCAGGCCGATACGCTGGAGTTCTTCCAGCGCAAGGGCTTCTCGGTTGGCGAGACCACGGTGTATCGCAATCTCATCTACTACCACCTCTTCGCGCGCAAAGAAGAGATCAAGATCGAAGGCGAAACGCAGAAGCCCAGCCGCGAGCTGTATACCGAGGAGATCGGCCGCACGCGGCACGACGCCAAGAAGACACTGCGGCTGCTGTCGCACATGGTCGAGATGCTCTCGATCGAGAACTGCGGCCGCATTATCGAGGACATCAACCGCGAGACCACCACGCTGGTCAACATCCTGAACGCATTCCGTGACACGGTCAGCAGCACCCACGCCGTCGACGTCAAAGAGCTGATTCTCGAGCGCATCATCCCCTACATCGAGGCTTCTTCTACCCCCAGCACGGTGAAGCTGACAATCGATACCGATTCAACCAACGTGGTCGGCTACTACGTCAACTACGGCCGGGCACTGGTGAACATCGTGGCCAACTCACTGGAAGCAATTGCCGAGGTCGGCCACAAGGGCGTTATCGATATCGAACTGCGCGAGGAAGATCTCGACCTCGTGCTGCGGATCACCGACAACGGAACGGGCATGGACCCCGAGCTGCTGCGCACCGATGAGGCCGGCTACCCGGCATTTGTCGGCAGCACTACCAAGGAGCGGCGCAAGGGCGAAGGGCTCGGGACGGTGCAGATCTATTCTACCTTCGGCGCGGAGAACATCACGGTAGAGAGCACGCTGGGTGAGGGGACTACCTGGACCGTTCGGCTGCAGAAGTACGGTGATCGCGTTGACCGCTGGTACCTCAAACTGGAGCAGCGGTTTCACGAACTCAAGACCATCTCCGAACGGCCGATCCTGCAGAGTACTTCCGGACGCACGGCGGTCATGGCCTATATCTGGCAGCTGCGCAAGATGCAGCTGTACATGTTCGACGTGATCCTGCAGTTTGGTAAGTATCACAACGTTCGTACCATCTTTCGCCTGGTGCTCTCATTTCTCATGGGGAAGGCGGACGAGTCGACGCTGCAGTCGGAGATCAATGCGCTGCGCTCGGACCATCCGCGGCTGAAGGAGCGGCTGGTTGAGATTGCGGTTGAGATAAAGACGCGGCTTGAACATCTGCGCAGTACGGTGGACTACGGCCGCTACCGCGGTGCCCTGTTCAAGAGCTACGGGCAGGCGATGGAGAACGTGATCATCTTTACGATGGACCCGGAGAGCGGCGATTTCTTCGCCACCGACCGCAAGCTTGCCGAGCACCTGGATTTCGTTGCCTACCTGGGAGGGGATCGCGACTGCTTGCTGCGCGGTGAGTTTGTGGGCGATGTCAACGAGCGCACCCAGCCGATCGTGCTGGGAGTCTGGAGTGTACAGTCTGACGAAGACCTGTGGGAGAAGCTCAAGCTGCTGCGTACCGGTGCACTCAAGCTGGTAGAGATCGGCGTCTACCGCGACAAGCGCCTCTCCTTCTATCCAACAACCCACGTGCGCCACAGCCGCGACATCAACACCGACACCGCCATCACCATTGGCGAGTTTGCCGCCGCACCGGATGAGGCGCTGTGGCAATACACCGCCGAGGCCGCCGACGAACTTCAAGGCTTCGCCATCGACACCGACTGACCCCGCACCGCCAGCCCGGCCGCGCCGCGCGCCTCTCTCGCCGCGCCCGGCCGCGCGCCCGGCTTGACAGCTGACTGTTTTAATCATATAATGACATGTGATTAAGAGTTTATGCCGGTTAGAGAATAACCGAGGAGGATAGAATGCTGTCGACAACAGCGCTTCATGCGGTTCGGGCAATGGGGGAGCTCGCGGACCTGGAGGAAGGACATTACGCAGGTGCAGTTGCTATTGCCGAAAAGATCGGAGCGCCGCGCAATTACCTGGGCAAGCTGCTGCAGTCCCTCAGCAGCCATGGGCTGGTGGACTCGAGGAAGGGTGCCGGTGGCGGCTTCCGTCTCGCTCGACCAGCCGACAGCATCACCATCTACGACGTCGTCGAGCCGATTGATCGCGTGAGCCGCTGGAACGGCTGCTTTCTGGGGAACAGGAGCTGCAATGGCACGTGCCGCATCCATCGGCGCTACGGGCCGGTGCGCGAGGCCTATCTGAGCATGCTGCGTGAGTCGACAATCGAGGAAGTCGCCGGGAGCGTCGGTGCCGGACAGGCTGCCACGCTGCAGGAAGCAGTTGCAGCGGGAGGCCAACGATGACTGCCGTCACGAACGCCACTGCCACTGCCAGGGCCACGGCCACCCTGAAAGCCACCACGGTTGCCCTGGGCATCAGGCCGCGCAGCGACGGCAAGAAATGGAGCGGCGCGGTCTGTGCCGGTTGCTTTTTCGGGTGTGCGCTCAACGAAGAGGCGCATCGGCTGATCACACGTCATCGCCAGGTTCGAAGCTGGGACAAGGGCGAGTTTGTCTTTCACGCCGGAGAAGAGGCGCACGGGATCTGGTCGGTCTGCAAAGGGCGCATCAAAGTCTTCAAAGAGACTGAAGGCGGGAAGCAGCTTACCACTCGCATCGCCGTGCCTGGAGACCTTGTCGGACATCGGTCGCTGCTCGCCGGGCAGAATCTGTCCGGCTACGGCGTTGTGCTGGAGAGCGCGGTAACGGCCTACCTGCCCGCGGCGGTAGTCATGAAGCTGATCGAGATCGATCCGAACGTGCGAACGCAGATCATTCATAAGCTGGCGGGCGACCTCGGCCATGCCGAGACGCTGGCAACCAACATGGCGTACAGTCGCGCGGAACAGCGCCTGCTTGCCGCCATCGCCGAGCTCTGCCACAACACCGGCGAGTGTGGCGACGAGTATCCGGACCGGCCGTTTGAGCTGGCGGCTCCGCGCCAGGAACTGGCCGAGCTGTCCGGCCTGACGGTCGAGGCAACCGTGCGTACGTTGCGACGTCTGGAAGAAGCCGGGGTACTCGAG
>PWMO01000437.1 GCA_003558175.1 Spirochaetaceae bacterium | reverse complement strand
TGGAGCCGTTCGCGCGGCGCCCATGCCCGTTGGCGGCGGCCGTCTTCCCTCGGGCGTTGCTCGTCTCCATCGTCACGGGGCTCTCCATGGTGACGGCCGGCCCCTCGGCGGCGGCGCTGCTGCACCGGTAGACTATCGGCCCCGGAACGGTGCTACCATCCGCGACCGCCTGCCCCGCGTGCGGCCCTTCACCGCAGGGACCTTCACCGCAGGGATCTTCAGCGTGCGGACCTTCAGCGCCCGAAGCCACGGCGCGTGGCTCGATGATTCGCAACAGCTCGGGCACGTCGATCCGCTTGGGCGTCAGGCCACCGCGCAGCACATTGTTGGAGTTGGCCATCAACTCCACCCCACAGCCGTGCAGATACGCGTGCAGCGTCCCGGAACCGATGAACAGTGCGTCCCCCGGATCGAGATACACGAGCTGCAGCAAGAGGGGTCCGAGCAATCCCACGTCTCCCGGAAACTGCCTGCCGAGCTCCGTCACCCAGCGGTAGCGTTGCGCAGCGACGTCCCCGGCACCACTGCCGCCCGCCTGTTGCACAGTGGTCCACCGTCGCGCAGCCACGGCCAGCACACTGCCCACCACTTCGTGCAGCTCTTCGCCGCGAAGCGATAACAGCGTGCGCAGAAACGAGACTTGCGCTGCCGGTTCTGCTCCGCCCCTTTCCAGCGCCGTCCGCAGCTTCCGGCAGACTGCTCCCTGCAGTTCGGGCTCTTCAAACTCCAGCTGAATGTCCTCTTTGGGCCGAAAACCGCACATTCCCCAGAACGGTTCGACGGCACACAGTATCTCGGGCTTGTGATTGCCGTCCTTGTAGTTCCGCAGCGGACTGTCGAGCGGCACGCCGCGCTTCGTCTCACGCTCGAAGCCCATACGCGCCTGCTCTCGCGACGGGTGCGCCTGGATCGACAGCGCTTTCTCCGCCGCCAGCAGCTTGAGCAGGAACGGAAGCTCGAGACCAAACTCGCGCGTAACCCGCTCGCCGAGCATGCCCTCGGGGTCATCGGCAATCAGCTCGGCAAGGGAGACCTCCCGCCCCCCCTGCTCGACCTGTGACGCGCCATCCGGATGAGCGCCCATCCAGAGTTCAGCCATCGGCGCTGCGGAGTCGTTCTCCACCCCCAGCAAGCGCGGAAACGCGTCTGCCGAACCCCACGCGTAATGCTGAACGCGGTTTCGCATCAACAGAAACGACATGGCTGAATGGTAGCCCCGGCAACGCGCCCGGTCAACCACCTCGCGGCTGAAGCCGGGCGGCAGGTGGGGCTGGGCTGGGACGGCAGCCGCAGCGTCCTCCGCAGCCTCGGCCGGGGCGGAATATTGAAATTCCGCGTCTATCTCATTATGGTAGCAGGGAAGGAGTCAAAGATGAGACAGCAATCCCCGTTACAGATAGCACGCTATGCCTATACACCCAAACTGCCCGCGGTGCTGCAGCAACCGATCGGATCGATTGTCGCACAGCTCGGAGAACCGACGGAAGCAGAGTCGGACCGCGAGGGCCTGAGGTCACTTTTCTCGCGCACCTACGGCCTGCCGATAGCCGAGTTCGCCGCAGGCAACAATGCCAACGCTGCCACGGCGCGAACCGTTGGCGTCGTTCTCTCCGGAGGGCAGGCTCCCGGCGGGCACAACGTCATTTCGGGGCTCTTTGACGGTCTGAAAGCGGCCAACGCCAAGTCGCGCTTGCTCGGGTTTCTGGGCGGGCCGTCGGGAATCACAGACAATGAGACGCTGGAAATCACCGAAGACTACCTCGCCGCATACCGTAACACCGGGGGCTTCGACATCATCGGTTCGGGCCGCACCAAGATCGAAACCGACGAGCAGTTCGAAGCCGTTGCGCGCACCTGCGTCGAGCAGTCGATCGACGCCATCGTGGTCATCGGTGGTGATGACTCAAACACCAACGCCGCCGTTCTCGCCGAGTACTTTCTCTCGCGCGACATCAAGACCCAGGTGATCGGCGTTCCCAAGACCATCGACGGCGACCTGAAGAACGCCTATATCGAGACTTCGTTTGGATTCGATACCGCCACCAAGACCTATTCCGAACTGATCGGCAATATCGGCCGCGACGCCAACTCGGCCAAGAAGTACTGGCACTTCATCAAACTGATGGGGCGTTCGGCGTCGCACATCGCGCTTGAGTGCGCGCTCCAAACCCAGCCCAATGTCTGCATAATATCGGAAGAAGTTGCGGCCAAACAGCAGACGCTGGAACAGATCGTGGAATCGATTGCCACCGTTGTTGCCGGACGCGCGGCGCAGGGCGAGAACTTCGGAATTGTGCTGGTTCCGGAGGGACTGATTGAGTTCATTCCGGAGATGGGCATCTTGATCCGCGAGATCAACGACATCCTTGCGCGGCATGCCGAAGAGTTTGCCACACGTTCCGGCCCCGAGGCGCAGAGCGAATTGATCGCATCTCACCTGAGCAAAGAGTCGGCGCAGCTGTTTGAATCGCTGCCGGCGGGGATACAACAGCAGCTCCTGATGGATCGCGACCCGCACGGCAACGTTCAGGTGTCCCGCATCGAAACCGAGAAACTGCTGGTAGAGATGGTGGCGGCGCGGCTCAAAGAGATGAAGTCTTCCGCAGAATATGGCGGGTCGTTCAGCGCCTTGCAGCACTTTTTCGGGTACGAGGGACGCTGCGCGTTTCCGTCAAACTTCGATGCCGACTACTGCTATTCGCTCGGCTACACCGCCTTCGCACTGATTGCCAACGGCCTCACCGGCTACATCGCCAGCGTGCGCAATCTCGCCCGACCGGCTTCGCAGTGGAAGGCGGGCGGGATTCCCATCACCATGATGATGAATATGGAACGGCGCCACGGGCAGCATAAACCGGTCATCAGAAAGGCGCTGGTGGAGCTGGAGGGTGCCCCGTTCAAGCAGTTTGCCGCCCAGCGCGACGCGTGGGCGCGCAACACTTCGTTCGTCTTTCCGGGAGCGATTCAGTACTACGGGCCGGACGAGGTCTGCAACCAGCCCACGGTGACGCTCAAACTGGAACAGGGCGCCTGACGGCAGGCGCTCCAGGCGCCGGGCCCCGGACACGGAGCCATGCACCCGACGCTACAGACGCGACAGCAGCAACTGCTCGATCGACTCCTGGTCGAGGACGAGGGGGTGGTTCTTGCCGTCCGTTCGGGTCGCGACGGCGCGCGCAATGTCGGCGGTAAACCCGTAGCCGCCGAGCCTCGGAATGCCGATGGCCTCGGTCAGGCGTTCCAGCTCATCGATGAGCCCGGCGCAGTTCGCGGCCACCGAGCCGCGGTCACGCCCGCTCAACAACACGCCGGCGCGGGCGTATTTCTGCAGCGCCGCAGCGTGCGCCGGATCGGACTCGTCCAGCCGCTCGACGGTGAGCCGCACGGAAGCGGCCAGCAGCGTCCCGCAGAAAACGCCGTGCGGTATTTCCACTGCCGCCCCGGCCGGCGAGGCTGCGCCATGCACGACGCCAAGACCGGCATTTGCCAGGCAGATCCCCGACAGGTAGGCCGCATACGCCATCCCGCTACGCGCCTCGAGGTCCGTTCCGTCAGCTACCGCGCGCTCGAGGCATCGTCCGGCCCACATGAGCCCCGACTCGGCAAGGGCATCGGTGAACGGCTGTGCAGCCGTTGACACGTACGGCTCGATGAGCTGGGTAATCGCATCCATGCCTGACGCGGCCGTCACCATCCCGGGGCAGCCGACTGCCAGTTCCGGATCGATAATCGCCACCCGCGCTATGTAGTTGTCATGTCGCAGCGATTTCTTGAACCCGCTCGGCCCTATCTCGCTCAGAACGGCGTTCTTCGTTGCCTCGGTCCCCGTTCCGGCTGTGGTCGGAAGCGCGTACACCGGCAGTGTGCGCCCGTCGGGTGAGCGGCTGCCTACTCCTTCGAGGTATTCCCTGATCGAACCTTCAAGAAAGAACCCGGCTGCGGCGGCTTTTGCGGCGTCCAGAGGGCTGCCACCGCCGATTGCAATGACCGCCTGCGCGTTCGCCTCACGCAACCCTTGCACCGTCTCATCGACGAACGCGGGGCCCGGTTCTCCCCGGAGGGCAAAGTCGCACCAGGCGATGCCGGCATCTGCAAGCGCGTTCAGCAGTTCTTTCCACGCAGCTGACTGCCGCAACGATGACGCCCCGGTGACGATTCCCACCCGCGCGATCTCCGCCTCACGGAGCAGCCCAACCACCGACGTACGAGCGCCCACGCCGAAAACCAGGCGTGGAGTTCGCCCCATCGTAAACCAATTCGCGCAAAATGGAGACTTTGTCATGAACAGGATTGTATGGGGAAACGGATTCACTGTAAACAGGCACAATTTGCCCTCTTGCCAAATCGTTTTGGAAATTGAGAAAAATTTGGTTGTGCGCAGCTCAATCTCCGGCTATCATAAGAGACGGTTTGCACACCAGAAACACCAATACTAACAGTAGGAGGCGACAAGATGCGCAAAACCATGTTTATCCTCGTAGTTGCTGCAATGGTCATAGCTACGCCGCTGTTCGCACAGACAGTGATTGAGCGACATGACTTCTCTTCAATGGGCAATTGGGTTCCCGGCCCCGGGGATTGGTCCGTGTCGGGCAATCGTCTGCATCAGAACGATGCGCGCGCTGCGCTCGCCCGTGTCGACAAGTCGCTGGCCCAGCAAGGGGTTTACCAGATCGACTTCAACGTTCGCTACATCGACGGAGGATACCGCAGCGCGCAGGACCTGCGAAACCAGCACTTCCATGCCGGTTTCGGAGTTCAGATCGGCGTCTCCAACCCGCCGCTGCGCCGCGCCGCCTGGGGTTTGGGTGAGAGCTACCTGCTCTGGCTCAACCTCGACACGCGCCCCGACACGCGCCGCAATTACCCGCAGCATTTCGGGGTACGCGCGCAGGTGTACGAGAGCCGCTCGCTCACCAGCATGGACCTGATGCGCGGACCGGGCGTAGAGGCGCTGCTGGGTAGCCCGGTGATGAGCGTCGACATCGCTGAAGCGCTGTACCGCGAGTTCGGCTTCGTCCTGCGAGTTGAGGATGTCCTGCCCTACCTGCACAACGAGTTTCCGATCAGCATCCGCGTGAATACGCGCACCGGAGAAGTCGGCGTCAAGGACCCGACTGCACCAATTCGTTTCTACTTCAGGCTGGATCCGTCGGTCCTGCGGGGTGACTACATCGCGCTGCGAACGAACGGCCTCGCCGCCAGCTTCAGCGACTTCCTGGCAACCAGCCGGTAACGGCATTTCCGCCGGAGTTCTCATGGCAGAGGCGCGAAAGCGTCTCTGCCAGCTCTACCATTCCCATCGTATCCCTGCTGCAGTACGAGACCAGCGACCTTCGCTGTTCAGTGCTCACGTCTGACTTGCTGAGTACGGCGTCGGCGAACAGCATGTTCGCTTGCCGTCCATTCTGAATCTCAAGGTTTCGGTAGTCTATCCCGGTTAACAGCGGGAGGAGCGTTTTCAGCGACAGGTTGCCCCGCTGGCGGTAGTCA
>PWMO01000502.1 GCA_003558175.1 Spirochaetaceae bacterium | reverse complement strand
GGGCGTGGGATCGAGCGGCAGGCGCTCGAGCGGTATACTGAAACGGGCATCCTGCTGACGGCCGCCGTGGCGCGCATGGCGGAGCAGTACATCGATCAGCCGGAACGCAACCGGATCGCGCTCGCGGCGCTGGTAGAGACAGCCGGTGCGATCGAAGGGGCCCGCGGGCTGACCATTTCGAGCGTGGCCGCCAACGCTTCGTCTGGTTCGCACGGCATGGAGTATGTCTGGGCGTCGAGCGCCGAACAGTATCGTAGCCCCGACGGTGCGCTGCGCTATGAACCGGGCCGTACCCACATCCTGGACGAACTGTCAAGCGAGATCGGCAGGATTGTCGCGTCGGTCAACGAAGACGCGGCACAAGAACTGGCGGACCTTTCGCCGCAGATTGAAGAGGTAACGCGCACCATTGTACGGCTGCTGACACGGGAACACGGCGCGGATGAGACCGAGCTGGCCGAGATGGATAGCATCTTTCGGGTGCTGTATCGCCGCGGCAGTGACCGCCTGGCAGAAGTCGGGCGTCGCCACGCAGGGACTATCCCGCCGCTGCAAGCCGAAAACCTGCGAGACCTCGGCGACGAAGTCCTGTTCTATCACCCGATCGCCTCGTTTGACCGCAGCGACAGCGCCTGGTACGCGGGTATGGTGCGCTTGCGGCGCGACGTGGAGCCGTTGCGCCACTGGAAGCAGCAGGCTGTAGCGGCCGAGCGGGTGCGCGCGTGGCGCACCGCGATGGCGACAATCAGCGGACTCTGGAGCACGCTGCTGCTGGTTTGGATTCTGATGAGAAGACTCCGGGGGAGATCTACGTGACGACGACTGAACAACCGGGTGACTGCCCGCTGGTGCTCTACAATCCCTTCACCCGCCGCCGCGAGCTGTTTCGTTCGCGCGTACCGGGCGAGGTGAAACTCTTCACCTGCGGCCCATCGGTCTACCGCCGGCCGCACCTGGGCAACTATCGGACCTTTCTCTACGAGGATGTACTGCAGCGCTACCTGGAGTATCGCGGCTATCGCGTCAAGCGCGTCATCGTCGTGACCGACGTGGAAGACAAGGCGATAGAAGAAGCGGTCGCGCTCGGACACACGGTGCAGGAGCTCACCGACAAGAACGTCGACTTCTTCCGCAAGGAGTGCGAACGGCTGGGTATCGAGTTGCCGGACGTGATGCCGCGGGCCTCCACCAGTGTTGACGTTGCGGCTGAACTGATCGGCAAGCTGCTCGAGCGCGGAGTTGCCTATCGCCACAACGGCGACGTCTTCTACGATCCGCTCAAGTACCCCGGCTTTGGACAGTTGTTCGGTCTCGACATGAGCGACTGGCCAACCGAACGGCGCCGCTTCTCTCAGGATACCTACGAAGGCAACCGCTGGAACCGCGGCGACTTCATTCTGTGGCACGCTCGCAAGCCGGGAGACCACGTGTTCTGGGAGACGCCACTCGGTACGGGCCGACCGTCGTGGAACGTGCAGGACCCGGCGATGTGCGTGCAGCAGCTCGGCTACGAGATCGACATCCACTGCGGCGGGATCGACAACCTCTATCGGCATCACGACTACAACCGCGCGGTAATCGAGGGGATCACCGGGCGCGAGTTCTGCCACTACTGGCTGCACGGCGAGCACGTCATAGTCGACGGGGCCAAGATGTCCAAGTCGAAGGGCAATGTGCTCTACCTCGAACAGATGGCCGAGCGCGGCATCAGCGCGCGCGAGGTGCGCTTTCTGCTGATCTACGGCTACTATCGCGACAAGCTCAACATCACCGATGACCTGATCGACGAGCGGGTTGCGAAAATCCGCGCCTTACGCTCCAACGTGGCACTGCTGCTAGGTGAGCGGAACGAGCCTGCGGCGAACGGAACGGGGGCGGCTGCCGGGGCGGTGGGAGTCGACACCGCCGCACCAGGCACGGCGGGACCAGGCACGGCGGGACCAGGCGCTGCCAACGCGCCCGGCGCCGCAACGCCCGCGGTCGGCGGCCGGTCAAACGCGCAGCGCATCAGCGCACTGATCGACGAGATACCGCTGTTATTCGAGACCGCGATGAACAACGATCTGCACGTGGCCGACGCGGTGAACGCCGTTGCCACCGCCCTCAACGAGCTGCGTGCCGCCGGCGAAGACCACGCCCTGCCCCCGGCGCAAGCAGCACGGCTGCGAGCAACTCTGACCGCCATAGACAGCGTGCTGCAGTGTATTTTTGTCTAGAGACCGTCACGAAACGCTGTAGCAAGAAACGGCATAGCATTTAGCGGCTCAGCTGCTCCGGGCCTGGTTGAGTGGTTTCGAGCGCGGCTGCACCGCAGTCCTCGGTCCGCCCGATTCCGGCGGCTTACCTCTTGAGCGCGATTTCACCTGGCTTCGCGGCATTAATTCTTGACTTGGCGGCAAATTGCGTCTACAATCCAACCGGTTGGTTGGATATGCGCGTCTCGCTTCTCGGTTCTTGAGCGTGCTTGAATCCAAGCGCAAGGAGTTTTGATGCAGGGGATGTCACTCAAACCGTTGCCCGAAGACATTCAGGACGAAGCCGACCTGGAAGAAATCATAACCACTCCTTCCGAGGCGGTTGTCGAATACATGTCCAGCGTTGAAGGTGACCTGGTGATTCTGGGCATCGGGGGGAAGATTGGAAGTCACGTCGGCATTATGGCCAGAAAGGCATTCGACCTCGCCGGGAAACAGCAACAGCGGGTCTTCGGCGTGTCACGATTCTCGGATCCGGATAAGCGTCAGGAGCTCGAGGCGGCGGGTGTAGACACAATTGCGTGTGATCTGCTGGAGGCAAAAGAGGTCGAGAAACTGCCGGCGGCCAGGAACGTAATTTTTATGGCTGGAAGAAAGTTCGGCACGCAAGACCGCAGCGATTTAACCTGGGCGGTGAACACAATAGCCCCTGCTCTGGCGGCCGAACAGTATGCCGGCAGCAAAATGATGGCGTTTTCTACCGGCTGCGTTTACGATCTTGTCCCGGTGTCCCAGATGGGGGCAACTGAGGAACACGCTACGGCTCCGCTGGGAGAGTATTCCAACTCAGCGGTAGGACGCGAGCAAGTATTCAGCTACTACTCCAGGAAGAACAACAGTCCAACCTGTCTCTTCCGTTTGAACTACGCGGTTGATCTGCGCTACGGGGTGCTGCGTGACATCGGCGACAATGTCAGAGCGGGCGAAGAAATTGACCTCGGAATGGGGCACGTCAACGTGATCTGGCAGGGTGACGCCGTGCAACGAGCGCTGCTTTGCCTGGACGTATGTGATGTGCCCGCGGTACCAATAAACATTACCGGGCCCGAAACGGCTGCCGTCGAGTACATAGCGCGACGCTTCGCCGAGTTGCTCGAAACGGAGGTCCGTCTTACCGGCACACCTGCTCAAACCGCTCTGTTGAGCAACGCTGCGCGATCATTCGAGCTATTCGGATATCCTCAGATTTCGCTGGAAACCATGATCAGCTGGACCGCCAAATGGATATCGCAGGGCGGCAGATCACTGAATAAGCCCACCCATTTCGAGACACGAGATGGAACCTACTGACCACTCTGGCACAAGAGAGGAGTGACCGATGTTGCCGGAATCAGACTTGCACAAGCGGATAATGGACGGGGCGTTCATTCCTGCGTTGCCGCTTGCTCTCGACTCCAGTCTTGAGCTCGACATTTATCGACAACGGGCTCTGGTACGGTACTATCTCGATGCGGGCGTCGACGGGATTGCTGCCGCGGTTCATACCACTCAGTTCGAGATTCGCGAGCATCCAGATACTTACCGCAGGCTGCTTGAGATTGTTTCTGCCGAGATAGACGCCTTTCAAACACGAAGCAAGAGACGAATCATAAAGGTTGCCGGCATATGCGGGACGCGTTCGCAAGCGTTGACGGAGACCTCACTCGTGACCGACCTCGGCTACGATGCCGGACTGGTATCCGTTGCGGCGTATCCGCATGAAACGGCGGAAGACCAACTGGTGGAACACTGTCGGGCCATAGCTGACTGCATCCCGGTGTTCGGATTCTACCTTCAACCTGCAGTTGGAGGTCGCGTACTACCCTACTCGTTTTGGGCAAAACTGGTGACCCATCCCAATGTGGTAGCGATAAAAGCTGCCCCCTTCAACCGTTACTACACCAACGAAGTAGCCCGCGCCATAGCCGAGACAGATAGCCACCTGAATACCGCACTCTATACCGGGAACGATGACTGTATCATATTCGACCTGCTGTCGACCTACCGGTTTCCGGTTAATGGCGAGTTACGCTCCGTCCCGATACGGGGCGGTTTGCTGGGCCACTGGAGTGTCTGGACGCAGACGGCGGTGAAGCTGTTCCATGCCGTTCGTGAGGCTCGTGATCAGGAGTCAATCCCTCAAGAGTTGCTCCGCAGAGCTGTTGAGGTCACCGATGCAAACTCTGCGTTCTTCGATGCCGCCGGCGGCTTCAGAGGGTGTATCGCCGGTATACACGAGGTGCTGCGGCGACAGGGGTTCTTCGACGGTATCTACTGTTACCCCGGCAATGAAAGGCTCTCAGACGGTCAGATCGAGGAGATTGAGCGGGTGTATCGCAGCTACCCGCATCTCAACGACGACCAGTTCGTAGCTACTCATTTACATGAGTGGTTGAAGCAATAGGCGGGAAAGCGCAGAGGAGGCAGGAATGGGTGCAGAACAAGAGAAATCTCTCGATTCTGATCCGCGGGTGGTGAAACGTTTGGCACGAGTAATCGGCCCCGGCTTGATTGTTGCGGCTACCGTGTTGGGACCCGGAACAATCACCGTCGCCAGCATCTCGGGGTCGCTCATGGGGTATTCAATCCTTTGGGCAGTCGTGATCGCGGGAATCTTCATGACCACGTTTACGCGCGTAAGCGCACGTATCGGATGTGCGCAGGACAGATCGCTGCTGGAAATTGTCAGCTCACGCTACGGTAAGCCACTCGCGGTGCTGTCCGGTTTCGCGGTCTTCTTCATAACCGCCGGTTTCCAGACCGGAAACAACATCGGAGTCGGGCTGGCGATGCAAGCGATGATTGGCGGAACGATTCCGGTATGGGCGTTTCTGTTTCTCGGCATCGCGCTGGTGATCATCTGGACTGCCAAAGACTTCTACCACATGCTTGAGCTGGTAATGAAGGGGCTGGTACTTCTCATGATCGTCGCGTTCGTGTTGAACATCTTCATGGCTGGACCGAGTGTCACCGGAATCTTGAGTGGGCTTGTGCCCGGGCGGCCGCAAGTCTGGGGTTTGGTAATCGCCATCTCGGCCACGAGCTTCAGTATTGCCGGCGCGGCATACCAGTCGTACATGGTGCAGGCAAAGGGCTGGAAAAAAGATGACTACAAGGCCGCAAGCCGAGATTCGATTGCCGGTATTGCGGTTTTGGCAGGGCTTACCGCTTTGATCATGATAACCGCCGCTTCGGTGCTTGCTCCCGAAGGGATCGTAGTTCAATCGGCAATCGACATGGCGATTCAGCTGGAGCCGCT
>PWMO01000423.1 GCA_003558175.1 Spirochaetaceae bacterium | reverse complement strand
GTTTGCTCATGCGCTGTCTCCCATCGCGGTACGCGGCTGCAACGCCGGATGCTGCTGTTCCTGGATACGCCAGCTTGGCAGCGAATCCGCCGGCTGTCAACGCGCTGCCCGGATCCGCGCGGCGCGCCGGCGTCAACCTTGACCACACGCGGCTGCGCCACTACCATCGCAGTACCGCGTGCCAAGTACCGCGTGCCGGGTTCCGAGTACGGCCGAGTACGGCCGGCCAAGTACCGACGGCCGAGTACGGAGCGCAGCGCGGGCTCTTACCCTGGAGGCGTAAGTTTTGTACGACCTTGTGCTGCAGGGGAACCTGGTGCTCCCCGATCACGTCATTCACCACGGGTATCTCGCAGTCGGCGACGGCAGGATTTGCGCGATTATCGATTCTGCCGGCCCGCGGCCTCCGTCGCAGCAGTTCATAGACGCGCGGGGCTGCTGGGTGCTTCCGGGAGGCATCGATACCCACGTGCACGCCTACAGTTCGGCAACCGACCCGGAGGGTTACGGGCCGCTGACCCGGTCGGCCGCCGCCGGCGGTCTCACCACGGTGTTCGATATGCCGTACGACGCGTCGCAGCCGGTCACTTCGGCGGAACGGGTGCGGCAGAAGGCCGCGCTCGTCGAGCGAGACGCGTTCATCGATGTCGGGCTCTACGGTACGATCTCGAAGCAGGGCGGGGTGCCCAGGGTGCGCGAGATGGTGCAGGCGGGCGTGTGTGCATTCAAGGTGTCGCTGTTCGAGACCGATCCCAATCGCTTTCCACGTATTCCTGACGACGAGCTGGTTGCGCTGCTGACGGAAACTCGTGACAGCGGCGTGGTGGTTGCCTTCCATGCTGAAGACGACGAGATCATCAACCCCCTGGTGCGGTCGTGGCACCCGCGCGGCGCCGACAACCCAACCGCTCACTGCCACAGCCGCCCTCCGCTCTCAGAAACGGTTGCGGTACTCAAGGCGCTGGAAATGGCGCATGAGCTGCGCGCCGCGGTACACATCGTTCACTGCACGCTGCCGCGCGGCTTCGAGCTGGTAAACCGCTACCGCCGGGAAGGCGCCGACGTCAGCGCCGAAACCTGCATCCACTACCTCGCTCTCAGCGAAGACGACATGCCGCGGCTGCGCGGCTTCGGCAAGATCAATCCGCCGCTTCGCAGCGCCGCCGCGCGCGAAGGGCTGTGGAATGCGCTTTTCGCCGGAAGCGTTGAGTTTGTCACCTCCGATCACGTCGCCTGGCCACGTGCACTGAAGGACAAGCCGAATGTCTTCGATAACGCCTCCGGCGCTCCCGGCGTCGAGACTCTGCTCCCGCTACTCTACAGCGAGGCGGTGGCGACCCGCGGGTTGCCGATTACCCGCTTCGCGCAGCTGATCGCCGCCGGTCCGGCACGCCGCTTCGGTCTCTATCCGCACAAGGGCGCTCTGGCGCCCGGCTCGGACGCCGACATCACCGTGCTCGATCCGCAGCCAACGTGGACGTTCCGCGCCGCCGATTCTCTCACCACCGCCGATTGGAGCCCGTTTGACGGCATGACGTTGCACGGGCGGGTGGTGAAGACTCTGGTTCGCGGCCGAACGGTCTTCGACGTAGAGCGGGGCGGCGTCGTTTCCGCTGCGCCGGCCGGCCGTCTCGTAACCCCGCAGAGAACTGGTAACAACGCAGAGAAATAACGGTGCGCCGGCCTGACGGCGCCGCCGGTCTCAGTTGCCGCTGCAGTCGGCCCAGGTGCGGCGGACGTACTGCACGGCCTTCGCTACGCCGTCCATACCGGTGCGGCTTGCCTCTTCAATGCAGAGCCAGCCGTCATAGCCCGTCTCCACCAGATAGCCAAAGAAGTCTCTGAACGGCACGGCACCGGTGCCCACCAGTACCGGTGCAAACTCTCCAAAGGCTCGCGTGTCCGCCACGTGGACCGTCTCGATCTGCGTCCGCACCTCTGCGGCCAGCCCGATCACGTCGGCTCCGGCTGCCGCCGCGTTGGCAGTGTCAAACTGCACCCGCACCGGCGTGTCCTCGAGCGCCCGCACAACCGCCAGAAAGTTCTCCGGCTCGAAGGTGAGGTCTCGCTGCTCCCAGCCGAAGGGGCGAAAATGGTTCTCAATCACCAGCACGATGCCGTACCGCTCGGCGTCGCCGGCCAGCCGCCGCAACGCCGACACAGCCCGGTCGCGCATCGCGGCTACTGTCTCACCGGGGTGCATCTGTCCCGCAGTAACGCGCAGAAAACGGGCTCCCAGCTGTGACGCCAGCGCCACGTCGCGCCGCGCGTAGTCCAGTTCGCGCTCGCGCTGCAGCGCGTCTGCCACGGTGAAGTCGGGGCACGCGGTTATCATGCCGATTCCAATGCCGATCTGTTCGAGCTCGGCTCGAATGCCGGCCAGATAGGTGGGGGTGTGATTGCGCAGCAGAACCATCCCGATGTCGGCCGCGTCAAGGTTCAGCGTGCGCGCTGCCTCGAACCATTCGCGCAGCTGCATGCGGCCGTCCGCGAGTTCAGGAAAGAACGATACCGGCAGACAACTCAGTTGCATAAGGGCACTCCTCGTCATCGCTCCACCGGACGCGCAACGTCGCGGCGGTGCGGGAACGTTGCTGCGGCATGGCGCGCGACGCCTCAGTATAGCGCAAGGAAGCTCGATTGGTCGAAGGCGGCGCGTGCGGGCATGCTCGCCGGTTGCGGGCTACGCGTCCTTGTAGGCGGTGACCAGGTCGTCCATCGCCTTCTTTCCGTCCGAGAACAGCATCAGCGTGTTATCCGCGGCGAAGAGCGGGTTTGGGATGCCGGCAAATCCCGGCGCCAGGCTGCGCTTGATCACCACCACGGTGCGCGACTTGTCCACGTCCAGAATCGGCATGCCGGCGATCGGGCTGCCGGACGCCTCACGGGCGATCGGGTTCACTACGTCGTTGGCGCCAAGCACAATGGTAACGTCGGTTGCAGGGAACGCAGGGTTGATCTGGTCCATCTCGCGCAGCTTGTCGTAGGAGATGTTCTCCTCGGCGAGCAGAACGTTCATGTGTCCCGGCATGCGTCCGGCAACCGGGTGAATTCCAAACTCAACCTCGATGCCGTCTTTCTCCATCAGTTCGGTCAGCAGTCGGACGGGCGTCTGCGCGCGGGCAACCGCCATACCGTATCCGGGCACAAACACCACCCGCTGCGCGGATTTCAGAATCATCGCAACCTCCTCAGCGGAAGTTGCCTTGACCTTCCCGGCGTAGATGTCGTCCTGAGCGGCGCTTTCCACTACTGCGCCCACGCCGCCAAACAGCACGTTGGCCAGCGAGCGGTTCATCGCCCGGCACATGATTCGAGTCAAAATGATGCCGGAGGCCCCAACCAGTGAGCCCGCGATGATCAGGATATTGTTCGAGAGAACAAAGCCGGTGGCTGCCGCCGCGAGGCCGGAGTACGAGTTGAGCAGCGCGATCACGATCGGCATGTCGGCTCCGCCTATCGGCATCACCAGCAGCACGCCCAGCAGCGACCCGGCGGCAGCGAGGTACCAGAAATAATTGATCTGCTGCGGCTCCAACACAACCAGTACGCCGAAGAAGATCGTCAGCAGCAGCACCAGCACTTTGACTACCTGTTCGCCGGGATAGCGTACCGGTTTCTCGGTCACAATCCCCTGCAGCTTGCCAAAGGCAACCAGGCTGCCAAAAAAAGTGACCGCACCGATGAGCCCCGACGAAGCGGTGGCGATAGTGAACTGCAGCCCCGGCGCGACGGCCTGCACGCCCGCGGCACCGAGCATCGCAACCACCGCCTGGTAGAACACGGCGCCCGCCACCAGTACCGAAGCAACGCCGCCGAAGCCGTTGAAGAGCCCCACCAGCTGCGGCATCGCGGTCATCTGGATTTTCAGCGCCAGCACCGCGCCGATCACCGCGCCGGCCAGCATCCCGAGCAGGATCAGCTCGAAGCTCATGATTCCCTGCTGCAGCAGGGTTACCACAACGGCCAGCAGCATGCCGACCGCCCCCACCAGGTTGCCGCGCACCGCGGTTCGCGGGTGCGAAAGCCCCTTGAGACCGGCGATAAACAGCACGGCGGCGACCAGGTAGGCTGTGTTTGAGAGTACGGGATTTGAAATCACGAGGGCGCTCACCATTCACCTCACTTCTTGAACTTCTTGAACTTCTTGAGCATGCGGTGCGTCACCAGGAAGCCGCCCACCACGTTAATTGTGGCACAGATCAGCGCGGCCATACCCAGCACCACCGTCAACGTCTCGCGTCCGGTGCCCACCGCCAGGATTGCCCCGATAATGGTAATGCCGGAGATCGCGTTGGAGCCCGACATCAGCGGGGTGTGCAGGATAGGCGGCACCTTGGTGATCACCTCGTTGCCCACGAAGATCGCCAGCACGAAGATTGTCAGTATGTTCACAAATCCAAGTGATTCTGCCATGGCATCCTCCTGAAGCCGCGCAACGCTACAGCTGCAGCCGCGACCGGATCTCCTCGTTGGGAACGGAGCCCCCGTGAGTCACCAGCGTCGCGGCAACAATCTCGTCGGCCTGGTCTATTGTCAGTTCGCCGTCCCTCAGCAGCGCGAGCAGAAAGGTGGTTATGTTTCTGGAGTAGAGCTGACTTGCGTCGTGAGCAAGGCTTGATGCCAGGTTGAGCGGCCCGACAATGGTGACGCCGTGGTGCTCCACCACCTGGCCGGGTTGCGTCAGTTCACAGTTGCCGCCGCGCTCCGCTGCCAGGTCGACGATCACTGACCCGCGCGGCATCTGCTCCACCATTGCGCCGGTGACCAGCGTGGGTGCCGTGCGGCCGGGCACCGCTGCGGTGGTGATCACCACGTTGCTCTCCGCGAGTACCGAGGTCATGAGCTCGCGCTGCTTGCGATAGAACTCTTCGTCCATCGCTCTTGCGTAGCCGCCGCTGCCTTCGGCGTCACCGGTCTCCAGCGCCATCTCGACAAACTTCGCGCCAAGACTCTGCACCTGTTCCTTCACCGCCGGCCGCACGTCATAGGCGCTCACCAGCGCTCCGAGGCGCTTCAGGGTGGCAATGGCCTGCAGGCCGGCAACGCCAACCCCCACCACAAAGGCTCGCGCCGGGACGATGGTGCCGGCCGCGGTCATCATCATGGGGAACATTTTGGGCAGGTGGTCGGCGGCGATGATGGCTGCCTTGTAGCCGGCGAGGTTGGCCATGGATGAGAGCGCGTCCATGCTCTGCGCGCGGGTAATGCGTGGGACCAGTTCCATGGAGAACGACGAGATCGAACGATCGCGCAGGCGCGCGAAGCTCGCATGCGGCTCGTAAGGATCGAGATAGCCGATCACGACGCAGCCTTCACGCAGGCGGTCCACGCCCGAAACCGGCGTGTCGGCGGCCGCGGCGTAGCGAACCGTCAGAAGCACGTCGGCCCGCGGCGTCACCTCGTCCGCAGAGCCGGCAATCTCGGCGCCCTTGTCACGATAGGCGGCATCTGAGTAACCCGATGCTTCTCCCGCTCCGGCCTCCACCAGCACCGACAGGCAGATCGG
>PWMO01000478.1 GCA_003558175.1 Spirochaetaceae bacterium | reverse complement strand
TCTTTGAGCGGGAAGCGCTGCGCTTGGTGGAGCCGGACTCAGCGCTGCCGTTGATGAGCTGCAACACGTCATTCGCTCCAAGCTGCTCCTTCTGGAGCAACGCTTCCGCGATGCCGTCCAGCGTCTTGCGCCGCTGAGTCAGAAGTTCGGTTGCCTGTTTGTGCGATCTTCGCAACAGCGCCTGGATCTCTTCATCCAGAAGTCGCGCGGTCTCTTCCGAGTACTCGCGCTGGTGCGAAAGTTCCTCGCCAAGAAAAACGTTCTTGCGCTGACTTCCGGAGGAGAAGGTGCCGAACTTTTCGCTCATACCCCAGTCACTGATCATCTTGCGGGCGAGCCTGGTTGCCTCGCGGAAATCGTTCTCAGCTCCGCTGGTGACCGATTTGAACACGATCTCTTCGGCCACCCGGCCGCCAAGCATGACCACGATGCGGTCCTGCAGGTACTCCTTGCTGTAGAGGTACTTCTCTTCTTTGGGCAGCTGCTGCGTGACGCCCAGTGAGTTCTCGCGCGGTATGATGGTCACCTTGAACAGCGGATCGGTGTTGGGCAGCATGGCCGCCGTCAGCGCGTGCCCGGCTTCATGGTAGGCGATGATCTTGCGCTCGTCTCCGTTGATGGTGAGATTCTTGCGCTCGAGCCCCAGCAATACCTTGTCACGGGCCTGTTCGATGTCCGACTCGGTGATGGTTTCTCGCTTCTGGCGCGCGGCCAGCAGTGCCGCCTCGTTCAGCAGGTTCTGCAGGTCGGCGCCGCTGAATCCGGGAGTTCCCTGCGCTATGGTCTCAAGCTTAACGTCGTCGGCAAGCGGTTTGTTGCGCGCATGCACCTTGAGAATTGCCTCACGGTCTCGCACGGTGGGAAGGTCGATGGTGATGCGGCGGTCAAAGCGACCCGGCCTTAGCAGCGCGGGATCGAGAATATCCGGCCGGTTTGTTGCTGCAACCACGATGGTGGTGTCGTTGGGCTCAAAGCCGTCGAGCTCCGAGAGCAGCTGATTCAAGGTCTGCTCGCGCTCGTCATGTCCGCCTCCCAGGCCCGCGCCGCGGTGGCGGCCGACTGAATCCAGCTAGTCAATGAAGATGATGGCCGGCGCACGCTTCTTGGCGTCCTGGAAGAGGTTGCGCACACGCGACGCACCCACGCCCACAAACATCTCCATGAAGTCCGAACCGCTCATGCTGTAGAACGGGACGCCGGCCTCTCCCGCAATTGCGCGCGCAATCAAGGTCTTACCGGTTCCCGGCGGACCAACCAGCAGCAGCCCTTTGGGCGTCTTGGCGCCGATCTTCTGGAAGCGGTTGGGATATTTGAGGAAATCGACCACCTCCATGATCTCTTCTTTGGCGCCTTCGAGGCCGGCGACATCGGCGAAGGTAGTGCGCTCCTTCTCGGTCTTTTCGTACAGCTTGGCTTTGTTCTGTCCCACGCTGAAGATGTTTCTGCCCTGGCTACGCATGTTGCGGAAGAGAGCAAAGCCGATCCAGACCAGCAGCAGCAGCGGCAGTATGTTCATCAGCAGGGCGACGAAGGATACCGGTTCCTGCGCCGGGCGCGTGTAGACGGTGACGTTCTGCTCCCGCAGCCGTTCCATCACCTCCGCGTCACCGAATGAGGGCACGTAGGTGTAGACCGACGTCCCGTCACCGATCAGGGATGTGTCGTTGATCGGGCGGTCAAGCTCGGCATCGATTCTGTAGCCGGCGATGCTGACTTCGCGCACGTTGCCACGGTCGATCTCAGACAGGAAGCGAGTGTAGCTTATCTCATTGCCGCGCTGGGCGGTCCCGGTGAACATCGTGGTGATGAACGGGAGAAAGATCAAAAATGGAAGCAGCATGTAGAGCCAACGCCGGTCCGGTCCGCCGAACGGCGGTTTGAAACCGTTGCCTCCAGGTTTTTGCTGCCCGTTCTGTTGCTTGTTGTCCATGTAGTGGCTTCTCTCCGTAAGTTCCGTAAGTTGCTGCCGCTGTATCGCCTTAAGATACTAAGAAGGGCGCAATTAATCCACCTGTGGCCGCATCTCCGCGCGCAGTCGCGGCAGATGGTCGGGATACTCGCTACGGATGAATTCCACCAGCGCTTCTCGCACTTCGCAGCGCAGATCCCAGAGGGTGGGTGAGTCCGTCGCGGTCATGAGGGCGCGAAGCTCCAGCGTCTGCTCCCTGGAGTCGGTCACCTGCAGCACGCAAACCTCTCGATCCCACAGCGGTGAAGCTTCCAGGGTACGGCGCAATGCTTCGCGCAGCGCCGGCACCGGAAACGTGTAGTCAACATAGATGAACACCGATCCCAGCAGATCGGCGGAGACGCGCGTCCAGTTCTGAAACGGCCGCTCGATGAAGTAGGTGACCGGTACCACCAGGCGGCGGCGGTCCCAGATTCGCACCACCACGTAGGTCAGCGTGATCTCTTCTATCCGGCCCCACTCGCCTTCGAGGACGACTACGTCGTCGATGCGGATTGGCTGCGCCAGCGCAACCTGCAGCCCCGCTACCACCAGGCCGAGCGTTTTCTGCGCCGCAAAACCCACCACCAGTCCCAGGATTCCGGCCGAAGCGAGCAGGGTGGTTCCGATCTGCCGCACCGGCTCAAAGGTCAGGAGCAACGCCGCAATTCCAACCACCAGAACGATGGTAAGCGCAATGCGCCGAATCACCCTGACCTGGGTGTGAATCTTGCGCGCGTGGAGATTGTCTGCTATCTCAACGTTGAACTGCTGCAGTAGCCATTGCTCGCTGATCGCCAGCGCCCTCAGAGCGGTCCACATCACGGCAACGATGAGCAGGATGCGAACGAGGTCGTGGTAGACCTGATCCAGGGCCGGTGGTAACGGCAACAGCGGCTGTATCAAGGCGAGCGCCAGCAGCGGGAAAAGCAATCGCAGCGGCCCCCGAATCTGTCCCGTCAGTTCAACCGCCAGACTGGCATGTTGTCGGCGGGCAATCGACCGCGCAATGAGACGAAACAGTCCGCCAACGATCAGACCGGCAAACACCGCCGCTGCAACCAGAAGCAGCACGATGAACAGGTCCGAGAGCCCTTCAATCGCCGCGGCCAGCCCCTGAGTAACCGTCATGCGCCGGACCCCGCTGCGTGTGCGCCCGTGTCGAGTCCCTCGACTTCAAAGAAACGCAGCAACTCGCCGGCGACTTCGTCGGCTACGCCGTCGGACGCCGCAAAGTCATTGTGCCCCACAGCGCGCCGAAGCGGGAATACCAGCTCTTCGGCGCCGAGAGCCCGCGCAAACTCCGCGGTTGCCGACGCCTCAACGATGCGGTCGGCCTCGCTGTAGATAACCAGGGTGCGCTGTGACAGGGGCGAGGAGAACGCTTCCGCGGGGAACCAGCCTTCGGCGAACAGGACGCTCTGCAGCCTGGGCGACTCGGGGACGGCGCGAGCGAACCAGCGCTTCTGATCCGCCTTTGCTGTTGCCGCGGAAAAGAACCGCGGTCGGACGAGGAACTGCGGCAGCAGGCGAAAACGAATCAGAAAGCGCACGATCGGGTTCAGCTTTCGGGCGCGTCCACCGAACGGCGCGGCAATGACCGCCACGTGTGAGACTATGGCGGTATCCACGCGCGACGCGACCAGCGAGCAGAGAATGCCGCCAAGGCTATGCCCAACCAGCATCACCGGTGCTCCGGGGGACTCGCGACGAACCAGCGCTTCGATCTGCTTGGCCAGGTCTTCGGGGGAGTCGCCTGCCAGGTCCGGTGCAATCACCGAGATGCCGCTCTGTTCCAGTCGCGGCTTCAGCTTGTCCCAGAACGACCCGCGCACCCCGTATCCGTGCACCAGGATAACGGTGCGGCCGGTGCTGTTCGCGTTTCCAGAGTTGTCTTTCGCATCAACGGCATCACCGTCCATCGGTCGTCCTCCATCCCTGTCGCGGATTATCGGCGCGCACAAACCAGCCGTGTGGGCGCGCGTACGCTTCAATCAGGCTAATAACGCTGCACACGGTATCACGGCTCTCCGATGTGATGGAGACGCGTGTCTTGAACTCACGCTCATGCAGCACCGGGTAAGACCCGATGGTCACCGTACTGAATCTCTGCTGCAGCTCATCCAGCCAGTGGGCAAACAGCACCTCCTCGGCATCCAGGTACACCGCGGCTACCCAGGCAGGTGCGACTCTGGGGAGCAGGGATATGAGGCGCGGGATCTTGTCGCGCAGCGCCTGCGGCAGCCCGGGCAGCATGAAGCAGTTTTCTTTGCGAATGATGGGCCAGCGGCCGTCCTCGTGTCCCAGAACCTCGCTCCCCTGCGGCAGCATGGCCATTCTTGCTACGTTCGCGCTTACATCGTTCTTGTGACGCGCGCTCAGGAACGCCATCATGGCAGCGTTCCGCTCCAATGGAACGCCAAATGCCCTGGCTATTCCGGAGTGCGTGACGTCATCATGCGTGGGGCCGACTCCGCCCGCTGTCACCACGTAGGTGTAGCGCGCGAGCAGCTCGCTGACGGAGGTAGCGATCACGTCCGTGTCGTCGCGAATGACGCGGACTTCGCGCGGCGGATAGCCCGCGCGGGAAAACTGTTGAATCATGAACGGCAGATTCTCGTCGTCAACCTGCCCGTTCAGTATTTCGTCTCCAATAATTACAATTGCTAACACGATGCCTCTGGTTATACTGAACCGGCTTGTAGAGCGTCAAGGCGACCGGCGCGAATCGCGCGAGCGTACGGTGGAACCGGCATCATCGGTGGGCAGACGGTACTGCAGCGCGGGAGGCGGGTGCTGGTTGCGATACGTGAAAAGCAGGCGCAGGTTCACCATGCTTCCGCCGTACTCAAGAAAGCTGTTGTCCCAGTCGAGTGGTTCGCCGTTGACCAGGAGGTCGTAGCGGCGGCTGAGAGCTTCCGTCGGCGCCTCGGGGTCGATGCCAACCAGCACGGCGCGCACCTCACGCACCGCGAGGGTGCGCAGCGCACCGTCCGCAAGCCGCTGCTGCAACAACCGCGCCCGCCGGATCATCCAGAGCGCCTGCACCGCATCATAGGCGTTGAGGCTGAACGGCTCCGGGCCGGGGAGAATCACGCCTGAACCCGCCGCACCTACCGGCAGAGCGTGCGCGAGCGGCCCTGACCCGGTGGCGGGTGCTGCATCTGCCGGGGCGCCGGGAAGCAGCAGCAAGGCGCCCAGCAACAGCAGCGCCGGCGCGCGCCCGGCGGCTCTAATCAAGGACAATCGGGTTTCTCCGCGGCGGCTCAGCGACAAATCGGATTCCAAGCCCGATCAGGTTAACCGTCTCTTTACTGGCTTCGATTTCCTCAATATCGCCGATGCGGGTGTAGTTGAGAAACAGGTCCACGTTGCCGAAGTCCCCGGGCAGGCGGATTCCCAACTCGCTGTAAAAATCAACGTCGGCACCACCGTCGCGCAGAAACAGCAGCTCAGGGTAGAGGGAGATGAAGGCGTGCGGCCCCCACGACCGGTTGCCCGCACGGCGCGCGCGGCGCTCGCTTTCTCGCAGCGGCAGGTCGGCCCACGCTCCCAGGGTGG
>PWMO01000153.1 GCA_003558175.1 Spirochaetaceae bacterium | reverse complement strand
TGAAGACCAGCCCGACAATCGTGAACCCTTTCATCACCCCGCCGCGCAGTGCGCCTTCGGTGATGGGTAACGGCCCGATACTGACAAGCACGCGGCCAAACGGCGTCAGCAGGTTGAAGAAGGTAATTGAAGCCACCATGATGAGGAAGTAGACCCACATGATGCGTTTACCGGCCAGGTGCGCCAGAGCGGCGAAGCACAGCACCTGCACCACCCGCACCGTCAGCGACGGCTGCAGCAGGTAGGCCGGGAGAGCCAGAAGACCGGTGAAGAACAGCTGCGAAGCGCCGAAATGCTCCTTGAGGCGGTTGGGCGGCTTTGGTTTACGCCGCCGCATAATGGTCCCGCACCCTCGCCAGCCAGCGTGACTGCTCCGAAAACCGCTCGGCAAACAGCCCCACCACCAGCCCGCTCACCACGCCGAGCGAGATAAACGGCGGCGCGATGATCCAGGCGCTGCGACCGAATATGAACGTGACGGAAAGAAATATCTGCACTACGTTACTGGCGAGCGCGCCGAAGACACTCACTCCCACCAGTGAAACTCGGTTCCGGAACAGGTACCATGCCCCCAGCATTACCACCGCACTTGCAAACGAACCCGAGGTAGAGAAGAGAAAGACGTACGAGGCCAGCGTGCCGTTGATCAATCCGTGCCCCAGCACCTTGAGCAGCACCAGCAGCAACACGTAGGGGGCAGGGAAAAGCGTGATCGTCACCAGCACCGGAAGATTTGCCAGCCCAAGTCGAAAGAACGGAAACGGTTTGGGAAACAGGTATTCTATCGTGGAGAAGAACAGGCAGAGAGCGCCCATAAATGCGATGAGTTCCAACCGCTCGTACTGTTTGCGAATCACGACACCCGATCAGCGCACCCGCGCCACAATAAAGGTGATGTTGTCTCTTCCGCCGCCGGCCTTGGCCAGATCCACCAGCTGCTGCCCGACGCCGCTTGACTCATTTTCATTTGAGAGTACGTTCCAGATCACCGCTTCGTCAACCATATCCGATAGACCGTCACTGCAGAGCAGCAGCACGTCTCCCTCTGCGAGCGTCTCAAACAGCTGAAAAAAATCCACGAAGAACTCGTCCTGCGACCCGAAGCAGTTAATCAGTATGTTGCCGGGTATGCGGGGGTCGCCGGCGAACTCGCGCAAGGTGTGGTCACGGGTGAGCCGTCGCAGCCCGTTGCCGGAACCGACGTAGAAGCGGCTGTCGCCGGCGTGCACCAGGTACCACGCTCCGTCGTGCAAGAACAGAACCGTTGCGGTGGTAGCCATCCCCTCGTAGCGTTGGTTCAGCAACCCACGGCGAACGAGACTCTGGTGTGCCTCCAGGCTGGCGCCCCGCAGCGCATCCTCGATTGCCTCGCTGTCCATTCCGTGTTCGAGCATGTTGATGCAGTGGGTGAGTTGCTCGATCACGGAGCGGCTGGCAATCTCGCCCGCGTTGCTGCCACCGACGCCGTCGGCAACTCCGAGCACCAGCGTGCCGTTCTCCCCAATGGTCTCCACCGTTGAGAAGTTGCCGTCGCGCACGAAGGTGCGACCGACAACCGCGATATCCTCGTTATTCTCGCTAACGAGGCCTACATCGCTGTATGCGGTAATCTCCAGTTCTCTTGATTCCAGACTCACAGATTCTCCACCCTGGCGTCAGAGATCGCGGTATCACGAAACGCCTCGATGGTCATCGGTTGCTGGAAGTAGTACCCCTGGATACAGGTGCAGCCCTCTGCGTAGAGGTACCGCGCCTGCTCGAACGTCTCTATTCCCTCGGCAACCACGTTCATTCCCATTGAATCCGCCATCGAGAGTATCGCGCGCACGATTCCTTGCGTGTTCTTATTAATCAATACATCTTCGATGAAGCTTTTATCCAACTTTATGGTGCTGATTGGGAATCGTTTGAGATAATTGAGAGAAGAGTAGCCGGTCCCGAAATCATCAATCGAGATCTGTATCCCCATCTCGTATATCGCACGAATCTTGCGGATCGAGTCGTCCGGATCATCCATGACGCTGTTCTCGGTGACTTCAAGCCGCAAGCGCGACGGGTCGATCCGGTGGCGCTTGAGCACACGTGCGATATTGGAGATAAGGTGTTCGTCTTTGAACTGGCGCGGCGAGAGGTTTACGGTAACGTACAGCTGTTCGAGCGGCGTACCAATCCACGTTTCGAGCTCACTGGTGGCACTGAACAGCGCCCAGTATCCGATTGGGACAATCAGTCCGGTCTCTTCGGCCAGGGGGATGAAGCGCGACGGTGCCACCATTCCCCGCTGCGGATGCTTCCAACGGATCAGCGCTTCCGCGCCAACGGTGTGATAATCCACCGTTCCTTCGTGAATAGAATCGATCTCTATCAACGGCTGCAGGTAGAGTTCAAACTGCCTCTCTATCTCCGACAGCGCCTGTTCTTCGAGCGCGCGGATGATGCTGTTCTGCAACTCCATCTTCTCGATCACATCATGGCCCATCTTCCAGTCGTAGACGATCACCGGCCTCTTGCGCCGTATCGCTTCGGTCAGGGCGATGTCCGCATTGCGCAGCAGCATCCGCTTTGTGCGCGCTTGCTCCGGGTACTGCGACACTCCACAATGACAGCCGACCGAGAGCGAATAATCGGGAAACTTCATCGGGCGTGACACTTCTTCCACGATTCTGCGTGCCAGGTGGGCAATCTCCTGCGGCTCCCCGGCATTGATTGCCACAATTACAAACTCGTTCTCACGGGTGTGGTAGAGCCGGGCGTTGGCCGGCGCAAGCTCTTTCAGCCGTTCCGCGGTTCGGTACAGCATCCATTCGCGCACACCGGTCTCGGTTGTCTGCTTGATGGTATCGTAGCGGTCGTCCAGCGACAGGATAACCGCAGCCACCGTTTTGCGGGTTGGACAGCGTTCAGCCTCATCCAGAATGGAGAGAATGTCCTTGTCCATCACGACGTGGTTCGGCAGTCCGGTCTTGCGGTTGTAAATGAGCTGCTGTTCGAGCTTGTGCTGGCGTCGTTCCTTCTGCTGCACCGCCTCGCTGAGTTCGCGCACGCTTTCCAGCGTATCGTCCAGTGTAGCCTGAAGCCGACCGACTGACGCCTCGAGCGCACGCACCCGCTCCTTGACATCAACGGGGACATCGGGGCGGGACAGTATGTCACCGAGCTCCAGTCCCATGGACTCGAAGGAGTATGCGTCACTGTGCCGTCGGTTACTGCTCATCCGGTTTATCCAATAGTGTAATATGCTTCATAATAGTAAATCAAGCCTCAGTGACTGATTGCGTAACTGCGGGCAGGCATGATCACTCGATTCAGTATATACTATCGGCGAGGAGGCAACCATGATTCACGCGATACGCAAAATGCAGGGATTCAAGATCCACGCTACGGACGAAGAGCTCGGTCACGTGGAAGATTGGTACTTCGATGATGAAAAATGGGTGATTCGCTACCTGGTGGTGAAGACCGGCTTCTGGTTTCTTGGCAAAGAGGTTCTGGTATCACCGCACTCGATTACCGGTGTCGACTGGCAGGCGCGCGAGATCCGCGTCAGCCTGACCAAGAAGCAGGTTGAAGATAGTCCTGATATCGATACGCATCAGCCGATTTCGCGCCGCAAGGAGAGCGAGTTTCACCTCTATTACAACGTGCCGGCCTACTGGGGCGGTCTTGGGCTGTGGGGACACGAGATGGTTCCCGACGGGCGGCCCGTCGAGAGCGAGGTGGACCAGATGGACGGCTGCGCCGGCGAGGACGAGCACCTTCGCAGCGTGAAGGAAATCGTCGGCTACCGACTGCACGCCGTCGACGGCGATATTGCCCAGGTCCATGACTTTCTCTTCGACGAAGATACCTGGGCATTGCGCTACATCACGGCAAACCTCTCGCGTAGCGGTGGGCGGCGGCTGGTGATTTCGCCCAAGCTGGTCGACCACGTAGTCTGGGCCAGGGCACACGTGGCGGTAAACGCGTCAAAAGAGCAGATTCTTGCGGCGCCCGCCCTCGAGAGTGAGCAGGCAATCGATCGTGACTTCGAGGCCCGGCTCTTTGCGCACTACACAATGCACCCCTACTGGGTTGAAGAGGAGGCTGCGCAAGAGTGATGCAGCTGAACATAAACGGAATTCCCAGAACGATTCCCGACGACGACGCACCGACCATAGCCGAGCTGCTGCAGCGCGAAAACGTCCCGTCGCCGGAGATGGTGGCGGTGCGAATCAACGGCACAATCGTGCGGCGCAACGCCTACGACAGCACGACGATCAACGACGGTGACAGAGTCGATTTTCTCTCCTTCATGGGCGGCGGCTGATTGTTCGGCCGCAGCTGATTTGCGGGCGGCGGTGCAGAGCACCAACACCTAACCGTCAACTCCTGCCTGGATGCCGAGGCTCGGGTCGTACAGATTGTACGGCTCGTGGTTGCCGCGGCGCGCCAGCATGCGGACTAAGCCGATGTAGCGTCCCTGGTCCCGCTCCAGCGCCTCTACATCGGACGGGAATACCCCCTTCCCGCTGCTCTCGAGCGCCTGTTCGAAATCACGCCAGTGGCGCCAGCCGTCAGGCAGAGAATCTACCGCTACTGCCGTCACCGCGTCACAGCGACTCCAGTGCGTGCGCCAGAACTCCACGGTGTTGAACGACCAGCAGTCGGCTTCCCAGAACGGTTTGCCGTTGGCCTGCGGCTGCAGCAGGTGGTTGGGAACCTCCCGCTCAATCGGCTGCATCAACCCCGGCACCACGACGCCAAACTGCCCCCCAGTGCGCACGAACCGACTCAAATAGTTGAGATAGAGCACGTCGGTCCCAAAATACTGGTATGAGTCAACCGAGACCACCGCGTCAAAGAACGCGGTGGCAAACGGAATTGCGTGCGCTTCCATTCGCAGCGCGGTGACACGGTCCCCCACTCCAGCGGCTTCCGCCCGCGCCTGGTTTCTCTCCGGGCCGATCCACAGGTCGGCGGCCCACACCGACACGCCGAACTCGCGCGCCAGGAAGACGCTGCTCATCGCCCGGCCGCAGCCGAGGTCGAGCACCCGCATGCCGGGCTTCAGTTCCAGCCCGTTGCAGAGCCATTCAGTAAGCCACAGCGCGTTGGGCCCCATCTGGTTGTCGAGCATCCAGTCGTGGTCGTAATCGCGTGAGCGCGGGAACTCCGCTTTGTTCAACAGCATCGCCAGGTTCATTGACGCATCCTACCCCCGCTCTCGGGCGCGGTCAACAGTTTTGTTCACCGGAGACTCAACCGCGCGTTCCCCTATGCGGACTGCATGGAATGCGAATTGCAATGGTGCGTTATCTTTAAACTGCAGAATGATTTATTCGCGCACCCCATTCTGCGCTATGCAGATTGCATAGCCACTGCGGACGGCCCCTCTCGCCGCTGAATCCGCTAAGTCATTCCATTACAATTATTTACATAAGCTTTATTGCGTTGGCACGCCCCTTGCTATCTTTTATGCGGAGGCAAACACAGGTGAGACATCGAATTA
>PWMO01000338.1 GCA_003558175.1 Spirochaetaceae bacterium | reverse complement strand
TGGGTGGATTCTGCTTCAGATACTCGTGGTCCTGCGATATGTCGACAATGAGATCCTGTAGCGTCATAGTGACGGACGTCTCGGTTGTCTTGGCAAAAATGAGATCCCGCGGCGACTCAAAGAGCGGTTTTACCGCCCGCATGATCTTGTCGATCTCCTCGTACGAGAAGCCGTTCATGATTATTACCTTGTTGTCCAGTTCTTTCGGCCGTTCAGTCATGGCCTTAAAAGTACACTAAGAAAAGAGTTGATCCAAGTGGCAAACGCGTGGTTTTGCTTGGATGCAGCTTCAAGCGACAGTATATTATAGTATACAGCAAAAACAAGCGGACGTTTCTCGCGTACGAGGAGAATGCAACGATGAACTTCGATCGATTAACCGCAAAGTCACAGGAAGCCTTGCAGGCTGCGTCTTCCATCGCCACCAGGCATAACCACTCCAGCCTTGACCCGGAGCATCTTCTGTCTGCGCTCATGCAGCAGACCGATGGGGTGATCTCACCACTGATTTCGCACCTTGGGGTTGCGCGCGAGGATCTCGCGCAACGGGTGGAAGCGCTGCTGCAGAAGAAACCCAAAGTCTACGGTGAGAACGCCGAACTGCGCATGTCGCCGGCCCTCTCACGCTTGCTGGTGCGGGCCGAGAGCGAAGCAGGCGAGTTGAAAGATGAATACGTCAGCACCGAGCATCTGCTGCTGGCAATGCTGAGCGACAGCGGTGAGCTGGCGCGGGTGCTGAAGGAGACCGGCATCTCCCGTGAGCGCATCCTGTCGGCGCTGCAGGCAATCCGCGGCAACCAGCGCGTGACCGACCCCAATCCGGAGAACCGCTATCAGGTGCTGGAGAAGTTCTGCCGTGACCTTACCGAACTGGCGCGGCGCGAGAAGCTCGATCCGGTCATCGGGCGCGACGAGGAGATCCGCCGCGTCATGCAGGTATTGTCGCGTCGCACCAAGAACAACCCGGTTCTCATCGGCGATCCGGGCGTCGGCAAGACCGCCATTGTCGAAGGTCTCGCGCGGCGCATTGTCTCAGGCGACGTTCCCGAGTCGATCAAGGACAAACGGGTGCTGGCGTTGGATCTCGGGGCGCTGGTGGCGGGAACCAAGTTCCGTGGTGAGTTTGAGGAGCGGCTCAAGGCGGTGATTCACGAGATCACCCAGTCCGACGGAAAGATCATCCTCTTTATCGACGAGCTCCACACGCTCGTGGGTGCCGGCAGCGCCGAAGGCTCGATGGACGCTTCCAATCTGCTCAAGCCGGCGCTGGCACGCGGCGAACTGCGCGCAATCGGTGCTACAACGCTCGACGAGTACCGCAAGCACATCGAGAAAGACCCGGCACTCGAGCGGCGGTTCCAGCAGGTGTTCACCGGGGAGCCGTCGGTCGAGAATACCGTTGCGATCCTGCGCGGGCTGAAAGAACGTTACGAGGTGCACCACGGTGTGCGGATCAAGGACGAAGCGCTGATTGCCGCCGCTACGTTATCCGACCGCTACATAACGTCTCGCTTCCTGCCGGACAAGGCGATCGACCTGGTTGATGAAGCGGCGAGTCGTCTCAAGATGGAGATCGAAAGCCAGCCGACCGAGCTCGATCAGCTGGACCGCAGAATCCTGCAGCTCAATATCGAGAAACAGGCGCTGCAGAAGGAACGTGATGACGCGTCGCGCGAGCGCCTTGCGAAGATCGAACAGGAGCTCGCCAACCTGAAGCAGTCGCGCGACGCCAGGCAGCTGCAGTGGCAGAACGAGAAACAGATTATCGACGCGATTCGGGAGCTGAAGCAGCGACTCGAGAATGCCGGGGTGGAAGAGACGCGCTACGAGCGCGAAGGCAACCTTGCCAAGGCAGCGGAGATCAAGCACGGCATGATCCCGTCTCTGACGCGCGAGCTCGAAGACAAGAGTGCACGGCTGAAAGAGATCCAGAAGGGACAGACGCTGCTGCGCGAAGAGGTCTCGGAAGAAGACATCGCACAGGTAGTTTCCGCGTGGACCGGTATTCCGGTTGCCAAGATGCTGCAGTCTGAACTGGATAAGCTGCTGCAGCTGGAAGATATTCTCGCTCGGCGCGTTGTGGGTCAGGAACGTGCGATCAGCGCGGTGTCTGACGCTATTCGGCGCAACAAGAGCGGTGTCTCGGACGTGAACCGGCCCACCGGAACTTTCCTGTTCATTGGGCCGACCGGCGTGGGAAAGACCGAGCTGGCAAAGACGCTGGCGCAGTTTCTCTTCAACGACGACAAGGCGCTCACCCGCATTGACATGAGCGAATACATGGAGAAGTTCTCCGTTTCGCGACTGATCGGTGCGCCTCCCGGCTACGTGGGGTACGAAGCGGGAGGGCAGCTGACCGAGGTGGTGCGGCGTCGCCCGTACTCGGTGGTGCTCTTTGACGAGATCGAGAAGGCGCATCCGGACGTATTCAATATCCTGCTGCAGCTGCTGGACGAAGGGCGGCTGACCGACGGGCAGGGGAGACTGGTGGACTTCCGCAACGCCATCGTGATCATGACCAGCAACATCGGCAGCGACATCATTCTGCAGGCCGAACGGGTCGAAGACGTGCGCGAGCGGATTGACGCGCTGCTGCACGCTACCTTCAAGCCCGAGTTTCTCAACCGACTCGACGAGGTCATCACCTTCAACCGCCTCACCAAGGATGACATCACGCGAATTGTCGATATTGAGCTCACCCGTCTCCGGGATCGACTCACAGAACGAAGGCTGCAGCTGGAACTTGACGATTCGGCGCGCGTGCTGCTTGCCGAGCGCGGCTTTGACCCGGCTTTTGGTGCCCGCCCGCTCAAACGCACCATTCAGAACATGCTGCAGAATCCGCTGGCTCGCAGTATCCTGGCCGGCGAGTTCCCAGATGGTTCACTGATACGGGTGACACGCAGCGGAGACGAGCTGGACTTCAGCGTTGGTTCCATGGAGGGAGGTGCGGCCGGCTGACACGCCTGTCGCGGGGCTGGTCGGCAGCGCGTTGTTTGGCAGTTGTTTGGAGCACGCATTTGCCGTAGAATGGTGGAGAATATGGCAACACTGTGGCAGAAAGGGTATCGCGTCAATGAGATCGTGCAACGGTTCACGGTTGGTGAAGACTATCTGCTTGACCGGCGGCTGGTGCGCTGTGATTGCGCCGGGAGCCTTGCGCACGCCAAAATGCTGGCTTCGGTGGGCCTCCTCAGCAACGAAGAGCTCGAGCAGCTCGCCCACGGCCTGGCGCGCATCGTAGAAATCGACCTGAAAGACGGCTTCACAATCTCCGACACAGATGAAGACTGTCACACCGCAATTGAGAACTGGCTCACCGAGCACCATGCGGAGGCGGGTAAGAGAATTCATACCGGGCGGTCACGCAACGACCAGGTGCTCACCGCTCTCAGGCTCTACACCCGCGCCAAACTCGCTGAGGTCTGCGAAGCAGCGATTGAGGCGGCCGGCACGCTGTTGAGCTTCGCCGAGCGCCACCGCGATACTCCGATGCCGGGTCGTACCCATCTGCAGACGGCCATGCCGTCCTCGGTTGGATTGTGGGCCGCCTCCTTCGCCGAATCGCTGCTCGACGATCTGCAGCTGCTGCTGAACGCCTACGACCTGGTGGATCAGTCTCCGCTGGGAGCGGCCGCCAGTTACGGTGTGCCCCTTCCTCTGGACCGTGAGTACAGCGCCGAGCTGCTCGGCTTTTCTCGGGTGCAGAACAATGTACTGTACGTAAACAATTCGCGTGGCAAGATAGAGTCAGTGGCGCTCGACGCGGCGGAGGGAGCGGTTGCCACGGTATCGAAGCTGGCCTGTGACCTGATGCTGTTCTCGCTGCCGGAGTTCGGTTATTTTGATCTGCCGCAGGAGATGTGCACCGGTAGCAGCATTATGCCGCAGAAGAAGAACCCTGATGCCCTCGAGCTGACGCGTGCGCGCGCCTCGGTGCTCGCAGGGCTTTCTGCCCAGCTGAAGAATGTGATTCGCAATCTGCCGTCGGGCTACAACCGCGACTTCCAGGAAACCAAACAGCCACTGCTGCAGGGGCTCGATATAGCCGCAAGCTGCCTTGAAGTGATGGGGTTGACGATGCAGTCGGTGCAGGTGAACCAGGAGAACCTGTCGAAGGCGTGCACTCCCGAGATCTTTGCCACCGACGAGGCGTTTGCGCTGGTCCAGAAGGGGGTGCCTTTCCGCGAAGCGTATCGCCAGGTAGCATCCAGCCTGGATGATGTTGTTGCCGTTGATCCGGTTGCCGCACTCAAACTGCGCACCGCAAGCGGAACCCCGGGGAATCTTGGACTCCCGGCGGCGGAAGCTCGGCTTGAGGCAATTGAGGGAGAGCTGCAGGAGCGCGTGCGTCGCGCCGACGGAGCGATCGAGCGACTCTTCGGGCATGCCGTCTCCTTGCTGTAACGGCTGAAGGGACTGTGCTACAGGGAGTGCTGCAGCGCCCGGCTTCGCACTGCCGTGGGGTAGCCGCTGGTACGCCTTCGCTGCGTCAGAAATGGGCGTCTATGAGCCGGCGTCGCTTCCGGCCTCGTGAGCGCAGCGCGGAATAGATGATCATCGCTATGACGGTCATCGCGTAGGGCAGACCAAGCAGTATCGTCCCCGGAATCGCCAGCATTCCCTGTGCCGCTCCCGCCAGGCTCTCGGTAAAGCCAAACAGCAACGCCGCCACTGCAATGCCAATCGGGTGGCGGTATCCGAGGTAGATCGCTACCAGAGCGATCCAGCCGCGGCCGGCGCTGATGTTCGGCAGGTAGACGCCCAGACGCAGCGAGATCGAAGCTCCACCGATGCCGGCGGCAATGCCGGAGATCAGAATGGCCATACGGCGGTACGCTGCGGCATTCACGCCGGCAATGACGACGCTCTCTTCCTTTGCTCCCAGTGCGCGTAGGCGAAGCCCAAAGGGAGTGCGATAGAGGAACACCGCGGAGACGGCGACCAGCAGCCAGGCGAGGTACACCGTTGCGCTGTGCCCGAAAAGCAGCCCGTCGATGAAGCCGATGCCGGTAGAAGTGTTCCGGAACAGCTGCGGCAGGCGCTTGAGATCGGGGAAGCGGAGCACACCCTTGGTTCCAAACAGCCAGGTAGAAATGAACGGGATCGCTCCGGCCGCAAACAGGTTGATGGCGAGTCCGGTTATGAAGATGTTGGCCTTCAATCGCATGCTGAAGAATACAAACACCGCCGCCATGAGTCCGCCGGCCGCTGCGCCGGCGGCAATACCCGCCAGCAGGCTGTTGGTTGCCGCGGCCGCCAGAATGCCGGCAAACGCCCCGGTCAGAATGAGTCCCTCAAGCGCGATATTCAACACGCCCGACAGTTCGGCAAACAGCCCGCCGAGCGCCGCCAGCAGAATTGGCGTCATGATCTCCACAGCGTTGAATATCACCGGCCGGCCTCCGTACGCGGTGCCGGCGCAGTCAATCCATCGCCTCTTGCGCGACGGATTTGCGGCAGTACCACGCGAGCGGTGATCATGAAGAAGATGACCGCCTGTATGATGGTTCCAAGCTCGAAGCTGAACTCGGTGTGGAGCATCGCCGCTT
>PWMO01000218.1 GCA_003558175.1 Spirochaetaceae bacterium | reverse complement strand
TCATCACGCTGTCGCGCAGTGTGGTAACGTTCGAGCAGTTCACTGTCCGTGACGTCCAGGGAAACCGCCTGTTGATCGACGGGACTGTTGCGCTTGGGACGCAGCCTGAAGAGGTCGTACCGAACCTGACGCTGCGGTCCGACAGGTTTGTGCTGCTGGATACCACCCGGCGTCAGAATGAGCGGTTTTTCGGCCGGCTGGTCATCGGCAGCAACCTGCGGATCGGGGGCAACTTTGCTGAGCCTGAGGCGCTTGGTGCGCTGGAGCTGCAGCAGGGCAGTGCGGTCACGTTTGTGCTGCCGGACCCGGGTGCCTCGGTTGCCGAGGCCGAGGGGGTCGTGCGCTTTACCGACCGACCGCGAGATGCAACCGACGCTGTGGCCGAAGCAGAACGCGAAGCAGCAGCAGAAGCCGCTCCCGCGCAGACGGTGTTTCGCGGTATGGACGTGACCGCCAACCTGCAGGTGGATGGTGATACTATGATAGACCTTGTGGTGGACGATCGAACCGGCGACCGCCTGCGCATGCGCGGCGGCGGCGATTTCAGCCTCGGCATCGACCCCACCGGTACGCTGAGCCTGGCCGGAGAGTACGTCATCAGTGAGGGCAACTACGTGCTCTCGTTCTACAATATCACGCGGCGAGAGTTTGCGATTGCGTCAGGCAGCAGCGTGGTCTGGACCGGCGATCCGTTGGACGCCGACCTCGATGTGCGCGCGATCTACACGGTGCGTGCTTCGGTGGGACCGCTTCTGGCTCCCGCGGCAGAGCGCGAAGAACGGAGCCGCATGATGGGCGAGCTGCCGTTTCAGGTTGTTCTGAGCATGCAGGGAAGCCTCACCGGGCCCGAGATTGAGTTTACGCTCGATATGCCGCCTCAGGAGCGGGGCGCCATGGGCGGAGCTCCCTACGCGGCGATTTCGCAGATCAACGAACAGGAGTCACGGCGCAACACTCAGGCGTTCTCGCTGATTGTGCTGAACCAGTTCATCGCCGATGACCTGAGCGGAATTGATGAGACTGCGGTTGTGGCCGCCGGTGCACGCGCCAGTGCGAGCCGGCTGCTCACCTACCAGCTGAACGCGCTTTCCCGTCGGGCGATTCCCGGAGTGGATATCACCTTTGAAGTTGAGTCGTACGAGGAGTACACCGAGGCGGGTCCCGAGGGCCGCACCGAGATTGGTGTGCAGGTGAGCCAGCGCCTGCTGGATGACCGGCTGATCGTGCGCTTCGGCGGTCAGATAGACGTCGAAGGAGAAGCAAGTCGGCAGGCGGGATTGAGCGAGATCGCCGGCGATCTGTCGGTTGAGTATCTGCTGACGCCGGACGGACGATTCCGCATCAGGGGGTTCAGGGAACAGGAATACCACGGACTGCTGGATGGCGCGTTGACCACAACCGGACTCTCGTTTGTGTTTTCACACGAGTTCGATCGGTTGCCGCGTCTGCGTCCGCGTTCAACGCGCGAAGCGTTGGAATCGCGTGACGAACCTGACGAACCTTCCGGGGACGCGGAATGAGGCCACGATTGTCGGCACGAATCACGCCACGAATGACGGCGCGCGGACGAGCGCTGGCGGCAGCGGTGGGACTTTCTCTGCTGTCCGGATGCACCACCCTCGGTTTTCTGCAGGAGGACGAGCAGCTCTACACCGGAGCCAACGTACAGGTGGAGGCCGAAGAATCGGTCCGCGGCACCCGGTCGCTGCGATCGGATCTGGAGGAGATCCCGACACCGGTACCAAACCGCACCTGGCTGGGCTTCATGCGGCCGTGGCTGTGGGTCTATCACGTGGTGGGAGTCCCCGAGGAGCCGGGGATCCGGTCGTGGATCTCGGAGCGCTTTGCCGAAGAACCGGTGCTCTTCGAACAGGTGTCGCCGGAAGCCAACGCCGGAAGGATGCGCGCCTGGCTGGCCAATCACGGGTACTTTGATGCCGAGGTGGAGTACAGCCTGGTGGAACGCCCGAATCGGGTCGGGTTGTCCTATGACGTGTTTGTGCGCAGTCCTTACCGTATTGCGTCGCTGACCGGCCCCGGCGAGGCAACCGGCCCCGGCGAGGCTGAGACAGAAGAGGGGGACCATGACGAGCTGTCGGCGCTCATCCGCGAGGCGTTGCAGCAGTCGCTGATAGAGCCGGGAGACGCCTACAACCTGGACGTCTTGCGACAGGAACGCTTCCGTATCGACCGGATTCTCAAGGACCGCGGCTACTATGCGTTCACGCCCGACTTTCTGCTCTTCGACGCGTATCGGGACCACGAGCAGCGTACCGTGGACTTGCAGCTTGTGGTGAAAGAGGAGACCCCGGCGCGGGCACGGCGACCGCACCGCATCGGGCAGATCACCGTTTTTGCCGACCACAGCCCGGGGAGGATCGACCCGGTAAGCGGTGAGATCGAAACAACCACAGCGCCCGACGGACCGGCGCAAGAGCTGCAGGAGAACTTTCACTATATCGCCGGCGACGCCCGCCTTGACCCTCGGGTGGTCCGGGCGGCCATCTTGCTCGAGCCGGTCGAACGCTACAGTCGCGCGCAGCACCTGGCGACCGTCAGTCGGCTGATGAGCCTGGGCGTCTTCCGCTTTGTAAACATCCGCTATGAGGTGGACACCGAAACCGATGAACTGCACGCCCTGGTCTACCTGACCCGGTCGCGCGAGAAGCTGTTTGAGGGCGAGATCCAGATGGTCACGCGGTCGAACGATTTTGCCGGTCCCGGGGTACGGTTGCGGTACCGCGATCGCAACGCGCTTGGCGGAGCAGAGGAGTTTCGCGTGGACGTCTCTTCAGGCTTCGAGACGCGTCTGGGAACCGGTGAGGCGTCTCTGGACTCGTGGGAGCTCGGTGCGGAAGTGGCGCTGTCTCTGCCGCGGGTAGTGGCTCCGTTGGCTGTCGGCGCCCGCGGGCCGGTCATGCCGCGAACCGAAATAAGCGTCGGTGTGAACACGCTGACGCGCCTCAATGCCTATCGGCGCGACCAGGTATCGGCTGCGCTCGGCTATACGTGGGTTCCGCGACGCGGCATTCGACATCAGTTGCGTCCGATTGATCTCACCCTCGTCCGCCCGGGGGAGTTCAGCAGTGAGTTCCGTGACTTGCTTGACCGCAATCCCGGTCTGCAGCGCAGGTTTGAGGAGCAGTTCATCATCGGTGGCTCCTACTCGCTGTTCTACAATAGCCGTCCAACGGACGCAGCGGCGTCACTCAGACGTGACCAGACGGTGTATGTTCTGAATGTCGATCTGGCGGGTAACCTGCTTTCGGGCATTTGGGGCGCATTTGACGGAGAGTATCCAGACGCCGACCACCCGGTGCGGATTGTCGACACGCCCTATTCGCAGTTTGTTCGAATTGACAGCGACCTGCGCTACTTCTTCTCGACCACGGAACGAAGCAAGATCGCCGCGCGCTTGCTGACCGGGGCAGGCTACGCGTTTGGGAACTCTTCGGAGCTGCCGCGGGTCAAGCAGTTCTCCGTTGGCGGTACCAACAGCATTCGGGCGTTTCAGGGACGCACCATCGGTCCTGGTGATGTTCCTCCGGAGAGCGCCGGAGGCCCTGCGGTTGAACGCAGCGGCGACATACGTCTCGAGGCAAACCTGGAGTACCGCTTCCCGATTGTGGGTTTCTTGAAAGGTGCGCTGTTTGCCGATGCGGGAAACATCTGGACACTCGGCGACGATGTGGATGAAACGGCCGGCGCTTTTGACCCTGCTTCGTTCCTGCAGCAGAGTGCGGTGGGAGCCGGGGTGGGAGTGAGGATCGATCCCTCGTTTTTTGTGTTGCGTCTTGATGTGGCCGCCCCCCTGCGCAAGCCGTGGCTTCCTGCCGGCGAGCGCTGGGTGGCGGACCAGATCGATCTGACCGACCGCGACTGGCGACGCGATAATCTCGTCTTCAATATCGCGATCGGGTATCCTTACTGACGTATCCCTCCGTTACCGTGGAATACCTCAGAACTCCTCGAAATCGGAGTCGTCACCGTCCTGGGCCGGCTGCCGCTCGTTCATGTTGGCGAGCGTGATGCCGGTCTGCTGACGGTTCTCCTCCATTGACGAATGGGCTTTCGGACGCGCCGCCGCCGGTTTCTGCGCTGCACCGGTCTTCACCGTCTGCCGGCCGTCACCCTGCGTATGCGCGACCTGAGCCGGATTTCCTGCCTGGCGCGGTATGCCGGCATCGGCGGTGAGTGCACGCTGATCGTTGTTGAGCTTGAAGAAACTCATGGTTTCGTCCAGCTGATTCGATTGACTGGAGAGTTCCTCGGCCATGGACGCCAGTTCTTCGCTGGCCGATGCGTTCTGCTGTACAACCTGGTCGAGCTGGGTGAGCGCCTTGTTGATCTGGTCGGTACCGGAGCGCTGTTCGTTACTTGCCATGCTGATCTCTTCAACCAGCTCAGCGGTGCGCTTGATGTCCGGTACGATCTTCTTCAGCATCTCGCCCGCCTGTTCGGCAACTGCGACGCTGCGTGACGACAGTTCACTGATCTCGCCGGCCGCCTTCTGGCTGCGTTCGGCGAGCTTCCGCACTTCACTGGCGACAACGGCAAATCCCTTGCCGTGCTCTCCGGCGCGCGCGGCTTCAATAGCTGCGTTCAGCGCCAGCAGGTTGGTGTTGCGCGCGATCTCTTCAATGATGTTGATCTTCTCCGCGATCTCTTTCATCGCCGAGACGGTGTTCTCGACCGCTTCGCCACCGGCCTCGGCATTCTGAGCCGACTGCTGGGCGATGGACTGGGTCTGCTGGGCGTTGTCGGCGTTCTGCCGGATGTTGCTGCCCATCTCTTCCATGCTCGAACTGACCTCTTCGGCGGCGGCGGCCTGTTCGGTCGCACCCTGCGACATCTCCTGCGCAGTGGAGCTCATCTGGGCGCTGCCGGATGCCACGTTCTGCGCTGCTGCCTGAACGCTCTGCACCACGTTGACGAGCTTGTCGGACATGCGGCGCATCGCGTCGGCAAGGACGCCGATCTCGTCCTTCTGGTTGACGTCGAGGGTGGCGGTCATGTCGCCGTCAGCGAGCCGTTGTGCGAAGGCCACTCCGCGCGAAACCGGTCGGGTGATCGCGCGGGTCAGAATGACCCCAAGAACGAGCGCCAGGATCACACCGATCGCCATCCCCAGAATCGCCACAAACTGCACGCGCGCGCCGTCGGCGTCCGCGGCCGCTACTGCCTCTCTGCCGACTCGGGTGTTCAGTTCGATAAGCTCGTCCAGGAGATCGACGGCGGCGCTCTGCCGCTCCACGGCGATGCCGAGAGCCTGCGTGTGCATCGCTTCAAACAGGTCGTCAACGCGGGCGGCCTCGTCAAAGAGCTGATCGAAGTAGCCGAATACCGCGTCCGCTGCCGGCCGCATGGTGTTGGCGTACTCGGCTACCGCAGCCTGGTTGTTGCCTGCCTGGATGGCGTTGCGAATGCGGGCGACGCTGGCGTGAAACTCGTTGTGCGGACCGCGAATGCTATCCAGCACGCGCATCAACTCCGGGTTGGTTGTCTGGTAGTCGGCAAGCCAGCGGCCGAAGTTACAGGCGGTTGGGTCGTCCCCGCC
>PWMO01000392.1 GCA_003558175.1 Spirochaetaceae bacterium | reverse complement strand
GGTAGCCGACAAACAGCACCGTGCTCTCAGGCCGCTCGATGTTGGTGACAAGGTGGTGCTTGATTCGTCCGCCGGTGCACATCCCGGAACCGGCGATCACCACGGCGGTTCCCCTGATGTGATTGATAGACTTTGATTCGTGTACGCTCGAGACCACCGTGAGCCCCGGGAACTGGAACGGCGATTCGCCCCGTTTTACCAGTGCGCTCATCTCCTCGTCAAAGAGATCCGGGTGCCGCTCGAACACCTCAATCGTGCGTGCAGCCATGGGGCTGTCCAGAAACGCGAGCAGGTGAGGCACGCGGTCGGCCCGCAGCAGCGAGTTGAGGTAGTAGAGCACCTCCTGGGCGCGTTCGAGCGCAAAGCTTGGAATGAGCAGGTTGCCGCCGGCCTCCCGAGTGCTGTTTACCTCGTGCGCGAGAAGCTCTTCTACGTTCTCCGGGTCGTGCTCGCGATCACCGTAGGTGGATTCCAACACTACGTAGTCGGCTTGATCGAAGGGATGCGGATCGCGGATGATCGGCCGGTCCCAGCGGCCGACGTCACCCGAGAAGAGCACGCTTCGCCGCCGTCCGCCCGTGCCGGCTTCCACCAGCACCGACGTGGCACCGAAGATGTGCCCTGCCTCACGAAAGGTCGCCCGCGCGCCGCCACCTATGTCCACCGGCGCGTCGAGCGGCTGCGGCGACAGCAGCGGCAACACAGCCTCGGCGTCTTCGGTGGTGTACAGCGGCAGCTCCGGGTGCTTCCCTTTGCGGCCTTCTGCCTGGTGCCGGCGGCGCTTGGTCTCCGCGTCCTCTTCATGGATCCTGGCTGAATCGAGGAGCACGATTGCCGCGAGCTCAGCGGTTGCCGCGGTACAGTGGATGCTGCCGCGGAACCCGGCTTTTACAAGCCTGGGCAGCAGGCCGCAGTGGTCCAGGTGAGCGTGTGTCAGGACTACCGCGTCGAGCTTGCCGGCGTCGAACGGGAACGGCTCCCAGTTGCGGCCGCGGAGCGCCCACTCCTGCACAAGGCCACAGTCAACGAGCACGCTGGCGCCATCGGCTTCAAGCAGCGTAGATGAGCCGGTAACGCTGCGCGCCGCGCCAAGGAAGGTCAGTGTCATGCGCGACAGTGTAGGCCGCCTGGGCAGCCATGTCAAACAAAAACTGTCGTACCGGGGTCCGCTCTCGTGCGGGGGTGGAGTCCGCATTTCAACCGCACGCATCCGGTCTGTCTTGCGCTTCGACCCGAAGTTCCGTATGATTGGCGCAAATCTGACCTGAACCTTCGCCTGATATCCAAGGGAGGCACTCCATGGCAACAACGCCGAAACCGGGCATGCCGAAGCCGGTTATTCTGATAGTTCGAGACGGGTGGGGGCGCAACCCCAACCCAGATCAGAACGAGTTCAACGCGGTCAAGCTGGCCAACACGCCGTGCAATGACCGGCTGCTGCGTGAGTACCCCTGGACTACCATTCACACTTCCGGCGAAGACGTGGGGCTTCCCGAGGGAACGATGGGAAACTCCGAGGTCGGGCACCAGAACCTGGGTGCCGGGCGCGTAGTCGACCAGGAGTCGGTTCGCATTACCAAGGCGATCCGCACCGGCGAGTTTTTCAGCAACGAAGCGCTGGTTGAGGGCGTGCAGCGCGCCAAACGCAACAACGGCTGGGTACACATCCTCGGGATCGCCTCAGACGCCGGGGTGCACGGGCTGATGACGCACCTCTACGCCTGCGTAGAACTCTGCAAGAAGCAGGGGCACGACAGGGTGGCGCTGCACATGTTTACCGACGGGCGCGACACCGGCCCCTACACCGGCATCGAGTACATCCGCCAGATCGAAGCGAAGCTGGCCGAAATCGGTCTCGGCAAGGTGGTTTCGATCTCCGGCCGCTACTACGCCATGGACCGTGACAACCGTTGGGAACGGGTCAAGCGCGCCTACGATATGCTTGCTGGCCGGGCGGAAGACCTGCCCAGCTTTGACAGTGCCAACGCCGCGATGCAGGACTACTACGACAACCCGACCAACGACAGCCAGAACGGCGACGAATTTGTCACGCCGCGCTACGTCGGTTCGGACTGGAAGGACACGCGCATCGCCGCCGGCGACACCGTCATCTTCTACAACTACCGCGGCGATCGTCCGCGCGAGATCATTCGCTCCTTCGTCATGGATCCGTTCCAGGGCCATGTGAAGCCGTCGCCGGACAGCGGCGAGAAGGGCTTCGACCGCGGCGCGAAGATCGACGCATACTGGGTCACTATGACCGCCTACGAGCAGGAACTCAATTCCATGGTCAACGTTGCCTATCCCAAGCCGCCCAAGATGCGCAGCATCGCCGGCGAATACCTCGCCTCGCTGGGCCTGCGACAGTTCCGCTGCGCAGAAACCGAGAAGTTCCCGCACGTCACCTTCTTCTTCAACGACTACCGCGACGAGCCGTTCAACGGCGAGGGGCGCGAGATGCCGCAGTCGCCCCAGGTGGCCACCTACGACCTCAAGCCAGAGATGAGCGCCCACCAGGTTCGTGATGTGGTCCTCAAGCGCATTGCAGCCGATGACTGTGAAGACTTCATCCTGGTGAACTTCGCCAACGGCGACATGGTCGGACATACCGGCAAACTCGATGCGGCAATCAAGGCGTGTGAGACGGTAGACAGCTGCGTCGAGCAGATCGTTGCGGCAACCCTCAACCGCGGGGGCAAGCTCATCGTAACCGCCGACCACGGAAACTCCGAGCAGATGTGGGAGCCAAAAAACAGGAGCGCTCACACCGCGCACACGCTCTACGACGTAGACTGCATCATCGTTGATCCCGACCGCCGTGATGAAGCCGGCGGCTCACCCGACACGCCGTCTCAAGCTTTGCGCAGCAACGGACGCCTGGCCGACGTTTTTCCCACCGTTTTGACGCTGATGGGGCTGAAGAAACCGCAGGAGATGACCGGCGAGTCGCTGATCTGAACTGCCGTCGGCGCTGAGGCAGCGTCGGCAGACCGGCCGTTGCGTGCGCGGCTGTGACCCGCGCCGTTGTGCCTTGCGCGGCCGATCCGTGTTTCGTTGCGCTTTACGCGGCCGGGCAATTTGCCGTCCGGGTGAGCACGGGCGTATATTTCTCCCCATTATGAAAACCACATCCCGTGTCTGCGTGGTGGGTGGCGGTTTTGCCGGTGTGCAGGCAGTGCGTGCGCTGCGGCGTCGCGCCCCCCTCGCGCGTGTAACGCTGATCGACCGCAACCCGTACGCTACCATGATCCCGGCGCTGCCGGATGTACTCTCCGGGCGAGTCGAGCAACAATCGATCGTGCGACCGTTTGCCGACATCTTCGCCGCCGACATCGCCGCCGGCGCGGTAGAGCTGGTCACCGACGCGGTGTCCAGCGTTGAACCGTTGCAGTGTACCGTCCGGGGCGCCGCCGCCGAGTATGCCTATGACTACCTGGTGCTCGCCGCCGGGTCGGAACCGGAGTACTATGGATTTCAGCCCGAAGAAGGCGAGCAGTTCCACACCGTGAATACCTATGCCGGTGCTCGGGCGTTACGCGAGGCCTTCGTGAAGCATTGGCGGCACCATCCAGGCGGGCAGGTGCTGGTGGTCGGCGGCGGCTACACCGGACTGGAAGTCGCCGCTTGTCTTGCGCTTGCCTCGAGACGGCACAAAGCAGCGCCGCGCATTACCGTGGTTGAGGCCGCTGACGGAATCGTGCCGTTTCTCACTGACCGTGAGCGTGAACGGATTGAGGCCTACCTGGTTTCGAACGGCATTGAGGTGCGCCTCGGCACGCGGCTGCAGCAGTTTTCGCGCGGCACTGCCAGACTGTCGGACGGCACCGTGCTCGAGAACGCGCTGGTCTGCTGGGCCGCAGGGATGCGCTATTCCGGGCCTGAGTTCAGTACCCCGGTCGGGGCCGGGGTAGAGACGGCGCGGGACGGAAGAATCATCACCGGGCCCACGCTGCAGCTGCCGGGGCATCCTGAGGTCTACGTGGCGGGAGACGCCGCTGCGCTTCAGTCAGACGGCAACGTGGTACGCCGCGCGGTCAATTTTGCCTACTACTCCGGCCGCTGTGCCGGTAGCAACGTGGCCGCGGCAATCAACGGCCGGCCGGCGGCCAGTTTCCGGCCGGTCGATCTGGGCTGGGTCATACCGCTCGGCGAGATGAGCGTTGGCCGCGTCTTGGGGGGGCTCCGGGTTGGCGGGCGAATCGGGTTGCGGATGCACTATACTATGTCCGGGTTTCGACACTTCGGCGGCTCCAACGCGCTGGAGTTCTACCGCACCGCGTTGCGCCTCTCGCGCGAGCCGGACCCGCTGCTGTCGCAGGCGGAAACAGCGCCATGACGTCCGGAACCCTGCGGCGCTGGGTGCTCTCGCTGCGCGCATACTCATTCACCGCTTCGGTCATGCCGGCTGCGCTGGCCGCGGCCCTCTCACTCTCTCTGGCGCAGGTCTCGTTGCCGGCGCTCTCCCGGCCACTGATCACCCTGGTCTGGTGGCCGTTTCCCGTCTACGTATTCGCGGCGCTGCTGTTCCACGCCGGGACCAACGTGCTCAACGACTACTACGACTACCGCAACGGAGTCGATACCGAGGACAATGGCGATTCCACCCACGTACTGACGCGCGGAATGGTCTCCCCGGCTTTCATGCTCTGGAGCGGGCGGGTCTATTTTGTGCTCGGCGTGTTGATCGGCTCAACAATCGGCCTGGTTCGCGGTCCGGCCTACGTGGTGCTGGGGATCCTGGGGGCCACCGGCGCCTACTTCTACACCAACGCGCGCTTCAGCTTCAAGTACGTAGCACTGGGCGACGTCGTGGTCTTCCTGCTGATGGGGCCGGCACTGGTAGCCATGGGAGTCTGGGGCGTTGCGGGGGTAGTGCCCGCCTCCATCGTCCCGCATACGCTGCCGGTGGCGTTTCTGGTTACCGCTATTCTGCACGGGAACAACCTGCGCGACCGCGATAGCGACCGCACCGCGGGTGTCAGAACGCTGGCCAATTCCATGAGCGACGCGGCGGCGCGCTGGTTCTTTGCGGCACTGGTTACGCTGCCGTACCTGATGCTGCTGCTGATGGTGCACGGCGCCGCGCTCCCGCCGATAACTCTGCTCACGCTCGCGAGCGCACCAATTGCGTTTCGCCTGGCGCAAGCGGTCTTCGATCGCGGTGCCGATCTGTCGCGGCTGCCGCTCTCCTGCGCCGCGCTGCACCTCGTTTTCAGCGCAGTGTACGCCGCCACGATCGCGTTCGCTGCGCTCTGACCTGCCGAACGCCGAGCTTGCCGTCGGCGCCGTACGGAAGTATGTTCTTTCCATGAAAGGCAAAGGTTTGCTGAAGATAGCGGGTGGCCTGGTGGCGCTGCTGGTCCTGGCCTTCGCGGCGTTTTCGGCCTACATCTGGTTCAGCGGTGGGTCCGGTGATCCGACGGCGCCGGCGCAGGCTGAAAGGACCGAACCCGTGGATGAGACCTCGGTGCTGTTTGAGGTAGTGGCGGGAGAGTCCGAGGCTCAGTTCATCATTGGTGAGGTGCTTCGCGGGCGGCCGAACACGGTTGTAGGCAGTACCGATCAGATCGACGGGTCTGTGGCGCTGGGGTTCGGCTCGGG
>PWMO01000429.1 GCA_003558175.1 Spirochaetaceae bacterium | reverse complement strand
TTGTCGGCCTTACGCACAACCCCGTATAGCACGAACACGTCACGGCGAGTCTCAGGGGGAAAGAAAATCGTGGAGTTGAAGTAAGTTTTGCTTCCACGATGAAAGAGCCGAAACTGCGGCGTCATCCAATCCCCCTATTGCACTTCCCTGCCGATCGCCTCGCCGATGATCTTTGACGAAATGAAGGTCATCGGTACGCCAACCCCGGGATGGGTATACTGCCCCGAGTAGAACAGCCGTTGCACCTTCTTGCTGCGATGCGACGGGCGAAATACCGCAGTCTGGCCGAGGGTGTGCGAGATACCCAGCGCGGTACCTTTGAATGCGTTGTAATCGGCGGCGAAGTCGCGATGTGAATAGATGCGGCTGGTGACGATGTTCTCGCGCACCGATTGTCCGATCAATTGCTCGAAGTGGCTCAGCACCTTCTCATACCATTGCGCGCGTATTTCTTCGCTGTCGTCCAGGCCGGCGGCAACCGGAACGAGGAAGAACAAGTTCTCGTGATCGGCGGGGGCCACGCTGGGGTCATCATACGAAGCACAGCTGATGTAATAGGAGAAACTGTCCGGCCAGCGCGGCTTGTCAAAAATCGCGTGGAAGTGATCGTCCCACGGATTGGTAAAATAGAGGTTGTGGTGAACCAGTTGCGGCAGTTTGCGGTTCAGGCCCAGGTAGACAATGAACATGGTGGGTGCCATGACACGGCTGTTCCAGTAGCGCGGCGAATAACTGCGGTGCTCGGGAGCCAGCAGGTTGGTTTCGGCCCACGCGTAATCGGCGTTTACCACTACCGCGTCGGCATCAAACCGCCTGTCCCCCGCCTCGACTCCCGCGACCGCGCCGTTGCTGACAACAATCCGACCTGCCGGAGTCTCTGTATGCAGTTCCACGCCAAGCTCATCGAGAAGCTTTCTCAGTCCGCCGACCAACGAAGTCATACCGCCGTGCGGAAAATAGACGCCGAGGTTCAAGTCGACGTGCGACATGATGGAGTAGAGTGCGGGGGCGTTCTTCGGACTGCTACCGAGAAAGACCATTGCATACTCAAGTATCTGTTTGGCCCGCGGGTCGCGAAAATAGCGTTCTACAAAGTTATCAAGCTTGGAGAACACGTTCAGCTTCAACCCCTCAGTCATCAAACGGCGGTTGAGAAACTGGAAGACGCTGCGGTATTCCTTGTAGAGAAACTGCTCCATCGCGACGTTGTATTTGTACTCCGCCTGCTGCAGGTATCGCTGCAGCTTGTCCGCTCCGCCGGGCTCCAGCTGCTCAAACAGCTGTTCAACCGCGCCGCGGTCACCGTTGACGTCTACCGTCTTGTTTGAATCAAAGAAGACGCGGTAATACGGGTTGAGACGGTAGAGGTCGTAGTACCTGTCGCGGCTGACGCCAAAGTCGGCAAAGAACTGCTCAAAGACCTCGGGCATCAGGTACCAGGACGGCCCCATATCGAAGGTGAAGCCGTCGCTGTGCCAGACGCGGGCGCGCCCGCCCACCTGGTCGTTTTTCTCCAGCAGCGTTACCTGATGACCTTCGCGCGCAAGGTACGCCGCCGCCGTCATCCCTCCAAAGCCGCCGCCCACCACAATCGTCTTCTTTTTCATGAATCTTCCGTTTTTGCGTTTATTTGCCGCTCCGTCCGTCCGCAAGCGTTGCGCTTAGGATACTACCCTCTGCGCGCGAGTTCAACAAAAAACGGTCGGTTGTCATTTCGGGACACGACCCGTATACTGTACCGAGTAGACTTTTAGACAAAGGGGAACCAATGAAACGCCTGATCGGCCTTTTGGCCATACTGGTGCTCGTGACGGCAACTGCTCTCGCCGGTGGAGGCAGAGAACGGAACGAGTCCACCCAGGAAGAAGAAGTCACGGCCGCCGAGACCGCCGAGACCGTCGAGCAGAACAAGATGGTGCAGATCCACTACGAAGGATCACTTGACGACGGGACCGTGTTTGACAGCTCCGAGGGGGGTGAACCGCTCGAGTTCATTTTTGGTGTCGGCATGTTGATTCCGGGACTCGAATCTCAGATGGAGGGGATGGCGGTAGGCGACCGCAAGACGGTACGCGTAGAAGCCGAGGACGCTTACGGCCCCTACGTGGACGAAGCCCTGCAGGAGATACCACGAAACCAGATCCCGGCTGAAATTGACCTGGTCGAGGGAATGCAGCTGGCCGCTCAAACGCCACAGGGCCCAATTCCCGTAACGGTGCATGAGATCCGCGAAGAAACGGTGATCATGGACTTCAACCATCCGCTTGCCGGGGAGGCCCTGACCTTCGAGATCGAGGTAATGACTATCCGTGACGCCACAGAAGAAGAACTCGAACCGTTTGGCGCCCCAATGCCTCCCATCCAGCAGTAACTGCCCCGACCTCTCGCAAAGCAGTTAACTCTAACCCGGCGGAACCGGCAGATGTCGGTTCCGCTGTACTCCTTCACTACACCTCCCTCCTAACCTTCACTACACGCGGCGAAAATTCCTATGGGGCTTTCTGTCGCAGCCCAACAAGCAGTCGACGGCGCTTTGCCTTCAACTAATTTTCGTACTGCCGAAGCAAAGTCGCCGCTGTTCAAGGTTAATCGATCAAATTTGAACGGAAATTCAGAGAAATTACGCTGCACTTCGGACTATTTGCCGAAAAGTTTCTGTAAATTTGGTGAATTTTTGATTCACCATGTTGACGCGGCTCAATTCTGTCGTTAGTATTCCCTTCAATAACGTGGAGGGAGGAACAGCCCTATGACCAAGAAGTCAGCAGCAGAAGTGATCGTTGACATCATCCAACAGCAGGGCGTTGAATACATCTTCGGGCTCCCGGGTGGAGCTGCAATCCCCATATTTGACGCACTTGTCGATTCTCCGGTTCAGCTGGTCTTGACGCGGCATGAGCAGGGTGCAGTACACATGGCCGACGGTTTTGCCCGTGCCACCGGCAAACCGGGTGTTGCCCTGGTTACCTCCGGTCCCGGCGCCACCAATACCATTACCGGCCTTCTCACCGCGCTGATGGACTCAATTCCGGTAGTGGTGATCTGCGGTCAGCAGACAACGTGGAACCTCGGACTCGACGCGTTTCAGGAGGCGGACGTTTCCGGGATCTCGTTTCCGGTAGTCAAGCACTCCTACCTCGTGAAGGATCCGCAGGATGTTCCGCGCATCATGCGTGAGGCGTTTCATATCTGCCAGACGGGGAGGCCCGGGCCGGTTCTCATAGACGTCCCCAAAGATGTGTCCAGCGCCATGATTGAACCGGATTTTGAGGACGATTTTCACCTGCCTGGCTACAGCGTACCGCAAGAAGGCGATCCGGCAGATATCGAGAAGGCGGCATTGATGCTCGAGCGTGCGCGCAGACCGCTGCTTCTCGTGGGACACGGAGCGGTCATATCCGGCGCAGAAAAAGCGGTGATTCATCTGGCGGAGAAAATGCAGATTCCGGTGACCAACACGTTACTAGGCAAAGGCTGCTTTCCTGAGACGCATCCGCTGAGCCTTGGCATGCTCGGAATGCACGGCACAGCGTACGCCAACAAAGCTGTCGCTGCGTGTGACTTGATCATGTCGATCGGCTCGCGCTGGGATGATCGCATTACCGGCAAGACCGACCTGTTTTGTAAAGACGCAGTCAAGATCCACATCGATATCGATCCTTCGGAGTTCAACAAGACCGTGCCCATGGATTGTACGATCCTCGGGGATGCCCGTCGCTCTGTCGAGTCGTTGAACGCGATCGTGCGTCGCGGCGACACGAAGGACTGGCTCAAACAGGTAGACCGCTGGCGCAAGCAGTATCCGCTCAAGTACCGCAAGAGCGGCAAACTGCGTGCCGAACACGTAATAGAAGAGATCCACCAGCAGACCGGTGGTAAGGCGTTTGTGACCACCGACGTCGGTCAGCACCAGATGTGGGCGGCTCAGTACATGCGCACCGATCATCGCTTCCGTTGGATTACCTCCGGCGGCGCGGGAACCATGGGCTTCGGGTTTCCAGCCGCGATTGGCGCGCAGTTTGCGCATCCGGAGGCAACGGTCGTCACGGTGGTTGGGGACGGAGGCTTCCAGATGACCCTGTCCGAGCTGGCGACGGCGGTCATTCATAAGCTTCCGATCAAGATCGTGGTGATCAACAACCGCTATCTCGGCATGGTGCGTCAGTGGCAGTCGCTGTTCTACGACAATCGCCTTTCGGGAGTTGATATGGTCGGCAACCCCAACTTCGTCAAGCTGGCGGAGAGCTACGGCTGTAAGGGGTTCCGCATCAAGCGCAGCGCGGACGTCAAGCGAATTATTCGCTCCGCGGTCGCCTATAATGACGGCCCGTGCCTGATCGACGTCGAGGTAGAAAAAGAAGACAACGTTTACCCGATGATTCCTTCAGGCGCTACCTACGAACAAATGATTATCGAGGCGCCCAGGCTGAAGCCGGGACAGGCGGCGCCAAAGCTTGAGAAGCCGGTAGGGAGTACGTAACCATGAGTACAGCAGTTTCGATGAATGGAGTTTCAGTCAACGGGAACGGCCAGAAACCGTATCACAAGCACACGCTCAGTCTGCTGGTAAACAACAAGCCGGGTGTACTGATCAGAATTGCGCTGGTATTCGCTCGTCGAGCCTACAACATCGACAGCCTGGTGGTGTCGCCCTCAAAAGACCCCAATTATTCGGTAATGAACATCGTGGCCACCGGTGACGAAAAAGTTCTCGATCAGATACTCAAACAACTGAACAAGCTGGTGGACGTGCTGCACGCTTCCGACCGGACGGGCCAGGACATCATCCAGCGCGAGCTCGCCCTGTTCAAACTGCACTGCGAACCCGATGCGCGCTCAGACGTGCTGCAGCTGGCACACGCCATGAACTGCGAGATTATTGAGGTAAGCGAGCACGCCACCATACTACAGATGACCGGCGACACCGAACGTCTTGACAGCGCCCATAAAGTCTTTGAAAAATACGGCGTTGAAGAGATGATTCGGACCGGCAAGGTGCTGATGGCCCGCGGTCAAGAGATAACGTCCTAATACCGTCCTAAGGAGAGCTCGCTATGAGGAAAAACCTGTTCAACACCGTATGGGATCTGCATAAGGTAGCAACGCTGGAATCAGGTCAGGATCAGCTGTTCATCGGCCTGCACATGATCCACGAGGTCACCTCGCCGCAGGCGTTTCAGATGCTGCGGGAGCGTGGGCTGAAGGTGCTCTACCCCAACCGGACCATTGCAACCGTAGACCACATCGTTCCAACCGCAGATCAGTCGCGCCCCTTCGCCGATCCGCTGGCGGAGGAGATGATGCGGGCGATTGAGCAGAACACCGCGGAGTACGGCATCGAGTTCTTCGGCCTGCACACCGATTACCAGGGGATTGTGCATATCATCGGGCCGGAACTCGGCATCACGCAGCCGGGGATGACCATCGCCTGTGGCGACTCTCACACCTCAACCCACGGCGCCTTTGGTGCCATCGCGTTCGGCATCGGAACGTCGCAGATCCGCGACGTGCTGGCCACGCAGTGCATGGCGCTGAGCCGCCCCAGGGTGCGCAAGATCGACGTCAACGGCCAACTGGGACGCGGTGTGTACGCCAAGGACATTATTCTGCGCATAATCG
>PWMO01000323.1 GCA_003558175.1 Spirochaetaceae bacterium | reverse complement strand
CTTCGAGCGACGCAGACAGCCGATCGGCCGCCGGCGCGGCGGCCGTCGGCACGTGGTCAACAGCCGGGTCGGGGTCGGTTTCGATGATGCAGTGCCTGGGGTTCACCTCGAGGACTTTGCAGCGATACCGTGTGCCGTTCCCGTCGGTTGCCGCGAAGGTCGCGCCCGCGCGGTAGCGGCGGACGCGGCAGAGATAGTGAAAGTGTGACCCGGTAAGCTTGTGGCGGCCGTGCTGGACACAATCGGAAGGCAAGACAAAACAGCGCATACACAAATCCTTCGGATCCTCCAGGAATGCGCCCCGATTGCAACAGGGATGATCAGGGCGCGGCGACGCGGCTCGATTGGAGGTGGCGCACGGCCTCTTGCAGCACGGTGTCGTATTCCAGATCGTAGACGAGCATCACGTTGTTGACGCGGTTGACTTCGTCCCGGACCAGGCGCCGAACCAGTGTCTCCGACAGCTCGATTCCGTCGTTCTCGAGCTGCTGAATGAACTCGCCAACATCGTCTGTGGAAGGCGAGGGGGTCTCGTCGACGAAGCGCATGACCCGCCGTTCACTGCGCAGCCTGGTCAGCGACTCGAGCTCGTCATCAGAAAGCTCGGGCTCCTGAACCGTGGTGTGCGGGGCGATGCCTGCCTTATCGATATACGTGCCCGAGGGAGTGTAGTAGCGTGACATGGTCAGCCGAAAGCCACCGTCACCAATCCTGCGTACCTGCTGCACACTGCCCTTGCCGTAGGTGGTCTCGCCGATGAGGTAGGCGCGGTTGTGATCCTTGAGCGCGCCGGCAAGAATCTCTGCGGCGGAGGCCGATCCGCCGTCAATCAGCACCACAATCTCAATATCGCTGGAGACAAAGGTGCCGCGAGAGGCGTGAAACTGCTCGTTCTCGCGCTCGCTGCGCCCGCGGGTTCCTACAACCAGATCGCCGTCGAGAAAGAGGCCGGCGGTGTCGATGACGCCGGTCAGCAACCCGCCGGGATTGCGGCGCAGGTCGATGATCATCGAGGAGTACCCGTTGGACTCAAAATAGTCGATGGCGTCGCGAACGCGGTCGTCGGTGTACGGAGTAAACTGAATGATGCGCATGAAGCCGATCTCGTCGTTAATCATGTCTCGGCGCACGGTGGGAACCTGGATGATGTCACGGACCAGTTCCAGGTCGAACTCGTGCGTGCGACCGCGGCGCAGCGTGATGTTGACCTCGCTGCCGGGACGCCCACGCAGGCGATTGAGCACTTCATCGATGGAAAGCGGCGCGGTACTCTCGCCTTCGATACGAACAATCAGGTCTCCGGACTGAACGCCGGCGAAGTAGGCCGGGGTTCCCTCGATGGGCGAGACGACTTCAACGTAGGAAGGCGTGCCGTTGCCCATGTCCGGCTGCTTGGATATGTACATGCCCACGCCGCCGAACTGTCCTGCGGTTGTGTCGGTGAGCCCGCGCATCTCTTCGGCGCTCAGGTACTTGGAATGCGGGTCTCCGAGACTCTTGAACAGCCCATCGAGTGCGCCCTGGATAAGCTCGTCGGTAGCGACCTCGTCAACATAGTTTTCCTGCACAAAGCGGAACACCTGCGAAAACATCTCCAGCGCGCGTTCAGCTTCACCGCGGCGACTCTGAGCGCTGGATTGCGCAAATACGTCGGTTGGGAGCAGGACAACAAACAGGACGGCAACGAGCGCCACCGTAATTCCCGCCCAGGCGGCGCGCTCGGAAAACCGTCTTCTATTCCCCGTATTGATCATAATTCTCTCCAGTTCTCTGCGTCCGTCCTCTCAATATACTGCGGATACCCCCAACTTTCTATTGACTCGCCGAAAGTTTCGCCCGTACACTCGGCAGCAGACACGTGGTACGACAAAGACTTTTCTTTCTGGTCTGTGCCGGTTGGGAGGTTGTCCGCTTTGCCGCGCTCTTTGCGCTGCTGACGATTCGCCCCGAGATCTCCGCCGCGGCCGCCTACAGCGCTATTGCCCTCTGGTTCGGGTCGGCTCAGCTTGTGCTGGCCGGTGCCTTTGCCATGCTTGCCCTGTACCCGTGGCCACATGCCAACTACCTGCCACTGCTGCGCCTGGGGAAGTTCCTCTCGCTGGCGCCTGCCGTTCTTGCGCTCTTGAGCGGATTCCCGATAGCCGGCGACGTCGGCCGGCCGATCGTGACCTTGGTTCGGGTCGCGACGCCGTTCGCAATTCTCGGGGTCGATTCCATTTTGTTTCTGTTCCTGTTATCATACCGCGTCACCTCAGAGGAGTAGCCGTTTCATGCGAATCGTGCCGGTTGCGGGAGGCAAAGGCGGGGTCGGAAAGTCCCTGATCGCCGCCAACCTGGCCGTCGCGCTCAGCCGCGAGGGCAAACGCGTCATTCTTGCGGATCTCGACCTTGGCGGGTCAAACCTCCACCTCATCCTGGGGGTGCGCAATCCACCCGCGGGCATCGGTACCTGGCTGAATGATTCGCGCAAACCGTTCGAACAGATCGTGCTCCAGACCGAGTACAGCGGTCTGGGTTTCATTGCCGGTGACGCGGAGATCCCCGGAATCGCCAACCTGAGCGCAGCGCAGAAGAACATGCTTATTCGCCGGCTCAGCCGGCTCGATGCAGACGTATTGATCCTGGACCTCGGCGCGGGCACCCATTTCAACGTGCTCGATTTCTTCCTGATGTCCGGCCGCGGCATCGTCGTGACCACACCGACACCGACCGCAACGGTCAACGCCTACCTCTTTCTGAAAAACGTGGTGTTTCGACTGATCCACACCTCGTTCCCGCGCAAGAGCGCCGCCGGCGAGTACCTCGCTTCGCTGCGGAAACAGAAAGAGTCGTTCCAGCGGGTCTACATCCCGCAGCTGTTGCAGCGCATCGAACAGGTTGATCCGCAGAGCTTCGCGCAACTGCGCGCCAGGATCGAGACGTTTCGGCCGCGGCTTATCCTCAACATGCTCGAAGACCCCAAAGACGCGGACAAGGCCAACCGGTTACGACGCTCCTGCGAGCAGTACCTCGGCATCGGGTTGGAGCACCTGGGGATTGTTTACCGTGACGACATTCAGGACATTGCGCTGGCTGCCGGTCTGCCGGTATACGTGTACAAGCCACAGGCGGTGCTCTCGCAGGCAATCGGCCGGATCGCCGACAAGATGACGCAGCTCGACCACGATGACGAGCCCTCCTTCTGGCAGGCGCTCGACACCAGCTACGAGGAAGCCGGGCTGGAGGCTGAGACCGACTTTGAGGCCAAGATGGAATACGTTGAGGATCTGCTCAACACCGGTACGCTGTCTACCGGAGATCTGGTCGAGACCATCAAGAGCCAGCAGACGGAAATCAGCCATCTTCGCAAACAGAATGCGCTCTACAAGGCAAAACTGGTCAAAGCGATCCAACAGGGCTACAGTAGTGTGTAGTTAATAAACGATGAGCAAAGTCGAACCGACAATCACCGGCCATGTAGAACTCAGCGTAGACCGGCATGGCATCGTCGCCACCCTCACCGTTACCTCAGATCCTGCCGGCAGGTCGTGGTCCACGGCAGACGTCGCACAACTGGTCAAGCAGAAGGGCGTCACGCTGGACGCCGACATGGACGCCGTTCGCGCCGTGCTGGAGAATATGCAGCGAGACGGAGCAGCGCAGGACACCGTTGTTGTTGCCGAAGGGCTGCCGCCGAGCGAAGCCGTACCGGAGGCGGTAGAGTACTACGACCTGAACCTTCCCGAGGAGTTGGCAGAGCAGGCTGAGCGCGTTCTCTCCGCCGCGAGTGATCCGGAAATCTTCGTCAACCGTAAACGCAAGATAGAAAAACAGAAAACCGAGCTCAAGAAGTCATGGCTCCCGTTTATGCCGGACAAAGAAGAACGGGTCATGGTCACCGAGACTGAAACGGTTCCCGAGCGCGTCTACGTTGACCCTTCCGTAGAACAGACCGCCTACGTGGCAGAGGGAGCCGCCGTCGGCCGCTTTCAGCCGCAGAAGCCGGGCACACCCGGTCGCAACGTCTACGGCATGCTGGTACACCCCAGGCCGCTCACCGACCCGAAATACTACCTCGGCAACGGACTGGAGCGGCGCGGCGAAGAGCTGATTGCTTCCGTTTCCGGATTCCTGCGCGTTGGATCCAACTGGGCAGATATCGTGCACTACGCGCCGCACCGATGGGAGGTGGAACTCAGCGAGGACCGGGCCACCTGCTTCGTGCGGCTCTCCCCCGGGACTCCCGACGCACCGTTGCCTTCCGGGGCGGATGCGCTGCAGCAAGCCCTGGAAACGGGCATGCAGCGGGACCAGCTGCTTCCTGCCGGGGAGATCGAACAGGCGCTGGTGGAAGCGGCGCGCCGTGGCACAGACAGCCGCGTCCCGATCACCGTCAGCCGTGATGCCGACATAGACGTCCACATATCGGACGACCGCCTCACCGCAGTTCTGACGCTCAGCAAGGGCAAAGGCCGGGGAAAACCGCTGGTGCTCAAGGAGGTCGGGCAGGCAATCCGCTCTGCCGGCCTGGCGCGACTGGACAAGAAGCGCATCCAGGAAGATATCGTTGCATTCTATCACTCCGAGGAAACCGAACTCGTTGGCTATGTTCTCGCGGAGGGAACCCCTCCGGGTGAAGGCCCACCGCGCGACCTGCTGTTCTCGGTTCGGGTGATACCGGGACCTGAACAGCGGGGGTTACTGGAGCGCGCCGCGAGTGACCCTCGCGCGCTGGATGGCGTTGCTTCCGTTGCGGAGTTTCCGCTTGACGCGGTTCAGGAGATGGCGCTGGTGAGCCGCGAGCAGCGCGTGTTGACCATTCCGCCGCCGGCCGAAGGCACCCCGGGCAGCGACGTATTCGGCAAACCGCTGAAGGGGATCGCGGCGCCTGAGCCGCCGCTCAAGCTGTTCGAGAACCTTACCCGCTCGGGGCCGGCGGTGATCGCAGAGATTGACGGCGTACTGGACCGCGCCGAAGTGGATGGTACCACCCTGCTGAGACTGCGGCCGCACCGTGATGCACAGGTCAGCGTCACCGTCACGCAGGACAGAATGAAAGCGTTTCTCTCGCTGGCCGACGGCACGGGAACCGGCAAACGCATCAACGAAGAATCGGTGTATGAGGCGCTGGAGCGGCACTCCGTGCGGCACGGAATCCGGCACGATGTCGTGAAGGAGGCGGTTCGTCGCGCCATGGACGGTGAGCCGGTCACCAACGTGTCGGCGGCGCAAGGAACGCCGGGGGAGCGTCCTTCGGAGAAGACCTTCGAACTGCTGGTGCAGCCGGTGAGCGATTCGGCGGTAACCATCCGCGCCGACGGCCGCGCCGATTTTCGGAACCAGGACAAGATACGCACGGTTCGCGCAGAGACGCCGCTGGTGCGTATCCTTCCGCAGCCGACTGAGGCTCGGGCGGGCATGGACGTGACCGGCGCTGAGGTACCGCCGGCCGGCAGTCCGCAACCGGAACCGGAGGCGGGAGCGTTCGTGCGCCGCGAAGAACAGCAGGACGGTTCAACGCTGCTGGTCGCTGAACGAGAGGGCGACCTCGTCATCGTCGGAAACCGCATCGAGGTGCGGGTTGAGTACACGCTCAAAGGCGACGTTGACCTCTCCACCGGCAACATCAGGTTTCCGGGCTCGATCATCATCAGTG
>PWMO01000100.1 GCA_003558175.1 Spirochaetaceae bacterium | reverse complement strand
GTCGCCGACGGTGCGCGGGAACGAATTGCCGAGGCAGCCGAGAGCGCTGCCGAAGCGGCCGCAGGGCTGGTCATCGCCACCCGCTACACCGATGACGGCGAGATCGAAGAGCAGTTTTCCGAAAGTTACGCCTATCCGGACAGCAATCTGTCGTTTCCTGAGCTTGAGCCGCGCATCTTCTCGTTTAACAACCCGTACGGTGCGTGTCAGGCTTGCTCGGGGCTTGGCATCACGATGGAGTTCGATGTGCGGCGCATCATGCCCGACCGGTCGCTCTCGTTCAACCAGGGCGGCATTGTACCCTACAATCCCAAATCGCAGTGGTACCGCAGCCGATTTGTATCGCTCGCCGAGCACCTGGGGTTCAGCCTGGATACCCCGTTGCAGGAGCTGCCGGACGAGGTGATGCAGACGCTGCTGCACGGCAGTGACGCCACCATTGACGTAACCTACGAGAACAAGAGCGGTACCGGCAGGTTTGAGTACCAGACGCAGTTTCCCGGTATTCTTGCCGATCTGCGACGGCGCTACACCGAGAGCTCCTCGGAGGGAGTCAAGCAGTGGCTGGAGAGCTTCATGTCAAACCGGCGCTGCGAGGCGTGCGACGGCAAGCGATTGCGGCCGGAAGCGCTTGCGGTGATGGTGGGCGGCAAAGGCATTCATGAGCTGAGTTCCATGTCGGTGTCGGAGGCGTTGCAGTTCTTTGAGCGGCTGCAGTTGACGCCAACCGAGCAACAGATTGCGCGCGAAACGCTGAAAGAGATCGTTTCGAGACTGCGGTTCATGGAAAGCGTTGGCCTTGAGTACCTGACGCTGGACCGTGCCGCCTCAACCCTCTCGGGGGGCGAAGCGCAGCGCATCCGGCTGGCAACCCAGATTGGCTCGTCGCTGGTGGGGGTGCTCTACATCCTGGACGAGCCCACTATCGGGCTGCACCAGCGTGACAACGAGAGGCTGCTGCAGACGCTGTTGCACCTGCGCGATATCGGCAACACCCTGATTGTGGTAGAGCACGACGAACAGACGCTGCTGGCCGCGGATCACGTTGTCGATATGGGTCCGGGGGCCGGCGTGCACGGTGGCCGTGTTGTTGCCCAGGGAACGGTGGAGGAGGTGATCGCCAATCCTGAAAGCGTTACCGGCCCCTACCTGCGACGATCCGCTGCAGCTGCGCTCGAGGCCGCGCAAGGCGCGGATGGTGTCGCAGAACGCTCCGGCGCGGTACGACCGGCCCGCTCCCGCCGCAGCGGGAATGGAACGGCGTTGCGACTGGTTGGTGCGCGTGAGCACAACCTGAAGCGCATCACGGTAGATTTTCCCCTTGGCACGTTCAACGTGATTACGGGCGTTTCCGGTTCCGGGAAGTCGACGCTGCTCACCGATCTGCTGCATCCGGCGCTGCAGAACGTGGTTCACCGGCGCAGCGAGCCGGTGGGAGCGTTTGACTCCCTGGAAGGGGCTGAAGCGGTCGACAAGGTAATCCTGATTGATCAAAGCCCCATCGGTCGCACGCCGCGTTCCAACCCGGCAACCTACGTCGGCGTGTTCGGACCAATTCGCGATCTCTTTGCCGGGCTGCCCGCGTCCCGCGCGCGCGGATTCAAGCCGGGCCGGTTCTCGTTCAACGTGAAGGGCGGCCGCTGCGAAAACTGCCAGGGTGCCGGAACGATCAAAATCGAGATGCATTTCCTGCCCGATGTCTTCGTCACCTGTGACGTCTGTAACGGCCGGCGGTTTAACCGTGAAACGCTGGAGGTGCTGTACAAGGGCAAGAGTATCCATGACGTGCTCGAGATGACCGTTGAAGAGGCGGCCGAGTTCTTCGGCGCGGTTCCGGCGGTTGAGCGCAAGCTCGCGACGCTGCGCGATGTCGGGCTCGATTACATCCGGCTGGGGCAGTCCGCGCTGACGCTCTCCGGTGGTGAAGCGCAGCGCGTCAAACTGGCGCTCGAACTCTCTCGCACCAACACCGGACGCACCTTCTACATTCTGGACGAACCCACAACCGGGTTGCATTTTGCCGATGTCGCGAAGCTTCTCGACGTACTGAACGCCCTGGTCGAGAAGGGCAACACGGTAACCGTCATCGAACATAACCTCGATGTGATTCTGAACGCCGATCGGGTGATAGACCTTGGACCGGAAGGCGGCGAGCGCGGTGGAGCGGTGGTAGCAACCGGGACCCCGGAGGAGGTGGCCCGCTGCCGGCAGTCACACACCGGCCGTTGGATAGCGGAGCACCAAAGGATCCTATTGTGACGCGCCGCCGGCTCCTGTGCCTCAGCTGCAGCGTGCTGCTCAGCATGTTGAGCGTTCAGTTGGCGGCCCAGGAAGACGCAGCCGCGCCCGCAGCGGAAGAAGCGCCCGCCGAAGCGCCCGGCGAGGCGTCGGCTGATGCTCCGGCCACGCTGACCCGACGCACACTGGCACAGGATATTTCAACCGCGCCGTTTGAAGAGCTGGTCGAATGGGCCTCGCGGCTGGGGCTCTCAACGCGTGGTTCGCGCAGCGAACTGCAGAACCGGCTCTACGCCCACTACGGCGTCACAGCGCCGGAGGCACGGCCCGATGCCGAGCGCGAGATTACCATCGAGTCGGCTATCGCGTCCGATTACTTCTTCCTCGATCAGGTAGACGAGCGCTACGTCCGGCTGCGCGGCGGAGTCATCGTGCGGATGGAGGATTTCCAGACCGGCGTCTCGCACCGCATCCATGCTGAAGAGATCATCTTCAACCAGACGGAAAACAGCCTCACCGCGTTCGGCGACATCGAGTACGTCATCTCGCGCCCGGGGCAGGGCGATGAGCGCTTTGAAGGCGAAGGGCTCACCGTTTTTCTGACTACCTGGGAAGGCGTCTTTCTGGAGGGAAGCTCAGCGCGGCCGCGAAGCATTGAAGAGCGCGAGATTGAGTTCACCTACCGTGGGCGCTACATCACGCGGTCCGCCGACGACATCATCGTGATGGAGGACGGCGTGATCACCTCCTCACCGGCGGACCCGCCCAACTACCAGATTCGCGCGCGGCGCATCTGGGTGCTTGGGCCCGGAGAGTGGGGGCTGCAGAACGCGGTGCTGTACGTTGGGCGCGTACCGGTGTTCTACTTTCCGTTTTTCTTTCGCTTCGGCGACCGGCTGTTTTTCAACCCGGTTGCCGGGTACCGGAACCGTGAGGGCATGTTCATCCAGACCACCAGCTACCTGATCGGGTCCAAGCAGGCGCGCGAGACCTCCGTCTCGTTCCTTCAGCTCGCCGAAGAGGGAGACGCCGAGCAGCGGCGGGTGCGTGAGGGGCTGTTCATGCGGCCGGCAACCGAGGAGGATCCGCCGCCGCGGTTTGACGACGAAGACTGGAACCTGCGGCTGCTCGCCGACATCTATACCCGGTTGGGCGCCTACGTAGGGTTGGAGGGTGAACTGCCGGGGCTCTGGATCTTCGACCGCTTTGACGGTTCGGTCGGTCTGGGAGTCAGCCGACCGCTGCGCAACTACCCGCCGGGAACGCTGGGCTACACCAATCTCTTCATCACCGAAGACGGCGCCACTAAGCGCTACTGGGACTCTACCCAGTTCGGTGGGATCAACGTCCCCTTTCGCTATAAGGCGGATTTCGATTTCGCCACGCGCCTGAATCGACTGAATATGACCGGGCGTTTCGAGCTCTACTCCGACCGTTACGTGGATCTCGATTTTGGCGATCGGGCGGAGGAGATGGACTGGCTTTCCATGATTGGCGAAGGCCCGGACTTCACTCCCGAGACGGTCAGCGAAAAGACATCGCTGCTGTGGCGGCTCTCGGGCAGCTATAACGCGCCGGTTGGACCGCTGTCACCGTGGGTGCAGTCGGCGTCGCTGCAGACCTTCGTAACCTCGCTCGCCTGGAGCAGCAAACGCCGGGATCTGTCCGGCCTGCCGGACTACACAGCGCAGGCGGACCGCCCGCCACAGGAGTACTTCTTCTACCCGTCGCGACTCACCGCACCGGACATGGGTGTTCGGATCAGCGGCAGCCTGCTCGACAGCCGCCGGCGCGGTGCCGCAGCAACGGGGTCTGACGATCAACCGCGGGTAGAAATCCGCCCTCCGTGGGGCGATGACGAGGCGCTTTCCCCCGAAGAACGAGAGATCGCCGATGAACCGCGCCGGCTGCCGTCGCGCGAGGGCGACCTGACCGGGCTGCGGTTTCAGGAGCCGCTCAATTACAGCGTGGGTTATACCCTCAATCCACGGCTTACGGTAATCAACGAGTACGACCAGGCGTCGTGGACCGAACCGGAAGACATCGACTTTGCGGTGGCCTATTCGAGCCTGACGTCCAACAACAGCGCGCGGATCAACTATCGCGCCGACATCTACGACCGCCTCTTCGTGGTAAGCGGAGCGATCGATTCTACCTATCGCTACCGTACCATCTACAACTCGGAGCTCCTGACGGAGGCGCAGCTCAGAAACCTGGAGACCCAGGCATTTCGCTACGGCAGCGCCAGAGTGGGCAACAACCTGCGGTTGTCGACCTTTCCCTTCACTCGGGACAGCTATTTTTCGCGAACCAACGTGAGTTACGACCTCAATGTCACGCTCTACGACCGCGCCTACGTCGGTCGCGATCCGGAAGATGACGGGCCGGTGTACGACGACCGCTTCTTCCGCTGGGACGAGGAGTTTGTCCGCGCCCACAATGTCAACCTGAATCTGCTGGCCGACTACTGGCGCGCGACGCAGTCGCTGCGGCTGCGAGCCGACCTCCCGCCACTGGACGACCGCTACACCGGGAGACTCGACCTGGTGACCGGGCCGTTGACCTCTACCATCGAGGCCGAAGCGCGCAGACCGGAGGATGAATGGATCTACAGTCCGCTGCGCATTACGGAAACGCTGCGCTTCCGGCCTGAGCTGTTTCTGCAGCAGCGCTTTGTCTACGATATCGAAGAGGATCAGGTCGACTCGCTGTCGACATCGCTGCGTCTCTGGCCGCTGACCGCTTCGCTCAATTTTCGCAACACTCCCGGGTTTCGCTTTGTGAGCCCCGTGGCCGGGACGTCGCCGTGGCAGCCGCGGGACGAGGCCAGACTGCAGGCAACGGACGCCGACCTGCGGCTGGACCTGCGCTACGAAAGCGATCCCCTTTGGCGCAATCGCGTCCGCTGGGGAGCGCGGTTTGACTCACTGTTGCGGATGAACTTTCTGCGTTTTACCGAGAGCTTTCTCGACGTGCGTGCCGGGTTCAACGTTCAGGTGCACGAGTTCCTTGACTTGAGATTCTCTTCGGTCTCGCGCAACGCGCTGGTTTACCAGTATGTGCCTTCGCTCGCCGATAGGGTGGGCGTGCCGACGCGCAACTTCTTTGACGACGTGCTGCAGTCGTTCGCGTTTGGGGACCAGGCGGCGCGTGAGCAGTCGCCGTTTAACATCCAGAGCGTTGAAGTAGCCGCGGTACACCATCTTGACGATTGGGATCTCACCATCAGCTACCGAGGCAGCCCGGATGTTATCACCGGCGCCGATGGGCGGCAGCAGTATCGCTGGGTGCCGTTTGTAGAGATTACGCTGGTGTGGCGACCGATCCCCGAGATCCGCAGCGAGTTCCGCTATGAAGACGACGAGTTCTACTATTGACGCTGTTGCGGCAGCCAAGCGCACGGCACCCG
>PWMO01000294.1 GCA_003558175.1 Spirochaetaceae bacterium | reverse complement strand
CTACGGCGGGCTGCCGCAGGTGTACGGCGCTCGCTATCCCGAAGAGGAGCTGGACGCATACCTCGCCACGTACCTCAAGGAGGAGGTGAGAGAAGAGGCGCTGGTGCAGAATCTGGCCCACTTCGGACGGTTCTTGAAGGTGGCTGCGCTCACCAATGCCGAGCAGCTGAACTACGCCAACGTGGCGAGCGCGGCAGGCATTCCCGCCGCGACCGTTCGTGCCTGGTTTGAGATTCTGGGAGACACCTTTCTTGGTTTTACCCTTGAGTCGTGGCGCGAGTCAGGAAAGCGCAAGGCGGCCGTGGCTGCGAAGTTCTACCTGTTTGACGTAGGCGTCTGGAATGCGCTGCGTGGGGCCTGGTCAGTCGATCCAGGAAGCAGCGAGTACGGAAAAGCGTTCGAACACTGGGTTGCAATGGAGCTTCGAGCCTGGCTCTCTTACTCGCGCAGCAAGCTTCCGTTGCGATTCTGGCGCACCTATGCCGGACAGGAGGTGGATTTCATCATTGCCGACACGCTGGCGATCGAAGTCAAAGCTACTACGCGCGTCGGCGACAAACAGTGCAGGGGATTGCGCGCCTTTCGCGATGAGGCGCCGGGATGCGAGCTGTTGCTGGTCTCCTTTGATGAAAACGACCGCACAACGGAGGACGGTATCCGCCTGCTGCACTGGCGCCGCTTTGCACAGCTGTTGTGGAGCGGCGAGCTGGTCCAGCCGGGACGCGACCAGGAGCGACCGGGCGCGGGTAGCTGAGCACGCAGCGGGGCACCGGACCCGGGCCCACTCCGCGCGCCGCGACCTCGTGGTATAATCGCCGCATGAGACTCTCGCATCGGGCGGATGGTTTCCTCCCGCGGTCGTCGCGCGACGGAGGCTTGCCGGTACTGGTCGCGGTGCTGCTTCTGTCGGCAGCCGGGCAGTCGGTGTTTGCGGTGGAGGAGCCGCTTGAGGGAGATTGGGTGCGCTTCGCCCTGACCGGCAGGGCGTACGCCGTCGCCGAGTGGGGTGCGTCCTCGGTGCTCGAGGCGGACAACTTCTGGGAGGTGTCGAAGTACGATCCCGGCAAGGCGTTTGACGGTGATCCGGCGAGTGCCTGGGTTGAAGGCGCCGCAGGGCCGGGCATCGGCGAGACCATCGTGGCGGCGTTTGTCGAGTATCCCGAGGCGCTGGGCTTCATCAACGGCTTTGCGCGGAGCCAAAGCCTCTTTGAACGGAACCACCGCGTGAAGCGGCTCGAGCTCCAGGTCTACCTCGGCGTGCATGCTGATGGTTTTGCAACCGAGTCGGTCACGTACTACGACGCGCTGCCGCTGGGGCAGGCGCAGACGCTGAACCTGGCGGACTCTCGGCAGGCCCAGCGGGTGCCGCTGCCGCTGGACCCCGCAACGGCAACCGAGGCTATGACCGCGTTTCGCAATTCTGAAGCCGTCCGTGACCTCGCTTTCCCGCAGGCCGGAATGATGGGAATCAAGCCGGACATGGGCGTACCGCTGCGCTTCCGCTATATTCTGCGTCTTGAGATTGCCGAGGTCTATCGCGGCACTACCTGGGAAGACACCTGCATTGCCGAGATCTGGCCGGATTGGGGTGCGATCGCGCGCGTCGAGACCGCCGACAACATGCGCCGTCTTGTACTGCACACTCCCGACGGCAGGCGCATTCCCGGCTATGCCGACTTTGAGTCCGTTCTGACGGTGCTCGCAGTCAGCGATGATGCCGAGTGGGCCATCGTTATCAAAGAGCCGGCCTATCCGGGGCCGGGCCGGATGAGCAGCGAGTACGCGGTTATCCATACGCCTACCGGCCGCGACATGACCGCTGTCCTCTTCTCTGCAGTCGCCGAAGGTGAGCCTCCCGATGCCACACCGCACAACACCACACCGTTCGACACCACCCCGTTCAACATCATACCCTTCGACATTGTGCGCGAAGGTGGCCGTCTGTTTGTGGTGTACGATGACCTTGCGGCCGGTGAGACGGCAACAGTCCCGGTGCCGCCGCTGTACGAGCATTGAGCGCTGCCTTCACTACTGCTCGCCTGAGAATCTCCGCCCGCTACGCAAACCCAATGCAGAAGAGCGGGACTCTCCTGCCCGGTTCAATTCCACTGCCCGGGCGGCCGGAGCGGCCGGAGCGACCAGGGGACAGCGCGGCGTCAAACAACACTACCTTTCGTTCGTACTCCAGCCCCTTGAACTGCGACCGGCCCTTGCCGCGCCCCCCGATCTCCACCACCGTTCCGTGCAGCGTGCCGGACGCATCGACGGAAAGGAGAAAATCCGGGGTCTTGGAACCACGGACAGACTTTGCATACTGGAAGCCGCATCCGTGCTGCTGCATGGCAAGGGCAAAGAACTCTTCCCGCAGTGCGCCGACGGCCTGGTCAAAATCCTGGTGAAGCAGACGGTAGGGAAGCTGCAGCAGCACCTTGGGTTCCTTCAGAACATTGGTGCCTGCAGGGAATACCCGTGTAGCAATGAAGCTGCGTTCAAGCCAGGACAGATACTGCTCAGCCTTATACACGGTGATACCCAGGTTTCGAGCAAGGGTAGAGTAGTTGATGCCGTCAACCGAGGATCGTCCGATGAAGCGAACGGCCCGTCCAAGACTCTCAAGATCCGCCACGGTAACCGACGGCTCCACCGATGGAATATCCCGGTTGATCACAGTCTGTACGATGTTCTCGAACAGCGGCAGACCCGCTCCCGGCTGAAGAAGAAACGGATGGAGTCCGCCCCGCAGGTAGTCGTGAAAGCGCCGGCCGACGCGCAGGTATTCTGGATCGATCGCTTCGGTAAGGCATCTCTTCAGCGGGAGTGCTTCGAGTTCTATCCCTTCGGCAAACCGGAGATACTCTCGATACGTGAACGGATGGATCCGATAGGTCACGACCCGGCGGGAAAGATCCCAGCGAGCCTGATCCAATGCAAGAGCCACGGAACTGCTGAACCAGAGGCGTACGGCAAGGAAGTCATGGATCGTTTTGAGATGCGCCGCAAAGGTAGGGATGAAGTGGATCTCGTCAATGAAGACGTTGCGAATGCCGAACTGCGTTGACAGTACCCGTACAAGCTCATACAGGTCAATGCCCGGGTCAAGCGTGTCCGCCGAGATGTAGACGGCGGCCGAGCTTTGAGCCCGCAGCTGCCGCAGTAACACGGTCTTGCCTGCACCGCGCGGTCCCACGAGGGCGATGAAAGGCCGCCCCTCGGTGGTTGCCAGATCCGCAAAGGCAAAGCGGCGTGTACCGAATTCCCGTATCGAATGCTCGCCCGCACGATCAAGTGAAAAGATCCGATCGAAATCCATGCACCATGGTGCATCAAAAAGCACATCTTGTCAAATGAATTGATAAAAAGACCAACATCTTGCAAAAGAAATGAACAAATTAGCCCTCTAAGGCCGCAGTATTTCGTTCGCGTCTCGCAACCGGATGTGCAAGGCAGCACGCGTCACCCTCTTCCTCGACCCGGCCCGCCCGCGGTACACTGTCCAGAGCGAGGTTCCATGTCTGAACTCCATAGGGAACAGTGCACGCCCTGCCGCAGAGGTGCGGTGCCGCTGACAGACGCCGAGATCGAAGCTCTCTCCGCTCAGCTCCCTGAATGGACGGTCACCAGTCAGGATGCCGTCCCCAGGCTGACGCGCAGCTTCCGGGTTCCCGATTTTGCCACGGCACTCCAATGTGCAAACCGCATCGGAGCAATCGCGGAAGAGACCAACCATCATCCGCTGATTGTCATCGAATGGGGTCGCGTTACCGTTTCGTGGTGGACGCACACAATCGGCGGGCTCCACCGCAACGACTTCATTATGGCGGCGCGAACCGATTCTCTAATGATGCCGCCAGCTCGGTTTCAACAAGGTTGAACTGCGCGAGGATCTGTATGCATTCCCGGTACGATGCGGGCGAGCCGAGGTTTCTGCGCGACACCAGCTCGCAGGCGAGATCAATGACAATCTGTATCGACTCGAGCAAGCCGTAGCGCAAAGCCCACTGTGACTGCCGGGTCGCGAAGGAGTCTCCCCGCATTTCCTGCAACGTGATAATGTTCTCTTCCAGCCGGGCGATTCTGTCAGACATAGTCCCGTCTCCCCATGTTGCCGCTCAGGACACGGTGGTGCAGGGCGGACCGGGTGAGCCGGCGCAGATACTCGGTGTCAAGATAATAGAGAAACGCCTGCTTCTTGAAATGTGCGTAGCAGTGCTGCCGGCGCTCAGTAATGAGAATCCCCTCGTCAGCTACACGGAATGTCATCCCGGGGTCGCGTTCAGGTAAGCCGCGAAGCAGGATGATGTCCACCGGACGCCCCAGAGCAGACTCTAAACGACCCGCCAACGCCGCCAAGGCCGCCAACGCATCCGCACCGCTCGGTTGACCAGTTCCCTGATATGCAGGACCATGGAGTATGGACGCCAAGACCGTGAGCGATACGTGGCGCCGGGTGAAGCGGTTCTGTGCCGGACGGGTTCGGCTCGCTACCCATGAACCGGGCGGCGAGGCAGCGGCTGAGTCGTTTCACACGCGCTCGGTATCGTACGCGCTCCTGGTCGCGGCAATTGCGGTTGTCGTCAGCGTGCTGCTGCGCCGGACCCTGGAGCTCGTCCCGCCGCTGATCTGGGCCTGGTTCGAGCTCTTCGAGGTCCGCGAGATCTTCCGGTTTGAAGACCTGGGCGAAGAGCTCATCGTCTCGCTCTACGGGACGCTCATCACGGTCTGCGTCGTACTCGTCGTTGCACGGGCGGCGGTCGCGATCCTGCGGCTTGCGCTGAGTCGTGTTGTACTGCTGTCCGACCGGCTCGTCGTCGTAGAACACGTGCTGTTCCACTCGCGAGTTCACCACATCCGCTACGACCGGATCGCACGCCTCTCGCTTCGAAACTCGATCCTCCACCGCCTCGCGGACGTAGGGTGGGTTGCCATCGTGACCGGCGAGAACGAGAAACCGGTGACGATCGGTCCGGTGGTGAAGGTCTCGCGCTTCATCAAGGCAACCGCCAGGGCGATGGACACGTCATGATCCGAGCGGCACGTATCGCCATCCTGGTCGTCACCGTCTTTGTGATCACCACGGGGTACTGCCTGCTCAATCTGCGGTATTTTTCGCGAAACCTCGGCTACGACGAAGTCTACTACTCGGCCTGGGTCGACCGCTGGGACGACATACCGGTCTACTACCCGCACCACCTCATCTTCACGCCAACCTCCGTCTGGTTTCAAAACCACTTCACCGAGTTCACCGGCGTGACCAATACAACCTTCATCCAGAAGTTCAAGAACACGCTCTTCGTCTCGGTTGGGCTCGGGGTGTTCTTTCTGCTCTTCTACGCGCGATCAAAGCGCTACTGGCTCTCGCTCACGATTGTGGCGCTTATCGCCTTCAGCGGGTCGCTCTGGCACGATGCAACCGCTCACGAAACAGCGGCCATCCCCGGCATCCTCATCAACCTGGCGGTGATCGTGCTCCTCTTTTACCGCAAGGTCCGGTATCCGTTTCCGTTGATCGTGCTGGTCGCGCTGCTGCAGTCGGTCGCGATCCTCCTTCATCAGGCGTATTTTCTCTCGATCCCGTCCTTCTTCGCAATCTTCCTCCTCTCCGTGCATGGCCGCGACGGCGGGTTCTCGCTCCTGCGCAACATCGGCCGAAGCGCGGTCTACCTGATGCTG
>PWMO01000491.1 GCA_003558175.1 Spirochaetaceae bacterium | reverse complement strand
TGATCTGCCGATCGGAGGACCCTCCGTTGCCGGCGCCGTCCGTCGCGACAACCCGGTACCTGCCGGCGTCGTCTTCAAACGGAAGGCGGTCGAACGTCAGCAGCAGGTCGGTCGTTGTCTGAACGGGTTCACGGTGGTCTTCCGGGAGCAGGTCCTGCATGCCGCGAAACCCGGTGCGAACCACGATGTTCTCGCGCACCTGGAGTGAGGCCCACCGGTCTTCACGGCCGAATACAAGCGTTTCTTCGAGGCTGAAAGCAAAGCTCGCGCTGAGCAGGACGAGCGCGACGACAATCGATATTCCTTTTTTCTCCATTCCTCTGTACATTATCATCGGCAGCTATGGAACAGGGCACAACCCCGGTATTTTCGCCCAAAGAGACAACCGAGAATCTTCCCACTTCATGCGGCGTGTATCTGATGAAAGACGCCGACGATACTATTATATACGTCGGGAAAGCGAAAAATCTCAAGTCTCGGGTGAAATCCTATTTCTTGAGGCGCACCGACCCGAAGACGGCAGTGCTCATCCAGCGCGTAGCGCGGATCGACTACATCGTCACCCGCAACGAGTACGAGGCGTTGCTGCTCGAGAACAACCTCATAAAGCGATGGAATCCGCGCTACAACATCAATCTGAAAGACGGCAAGACCTACCCGGTCATTCGCATCACCAACGAGGACTATCCGCGGGTGTTTCGCACCCGCACCATCGTTCAGGACGGGTCCGACTACTTCGGTCCTTACCCCAACGTGGACAGCATCGAGCGCTATCTGGACCTTGCCGAGCGTCTCTATCCGCTGCGCAAGTGCCGCGGTCCGCTGAAGCAGCGTGAACATCCCTGCCTCTACCACCATATCGGCCGCTGCACCGCCCCGTGCGCCGGCAGAATCAGTCGCGAGGACTACCTCGAGCACGTGAACGGCGTGAGGCACCTCCTCAACGGCGAGACCGAGGCCCTCCGTGCCAGGCTCGAACAGTCGATGCTCGATGCATCGGAGAAGCTGGAGTTTGAACGCGCCGCTGCCTCGCGTGACCTGATCCAGGCGATCGACACGCTGCAGGCCGAGCAGAAGGTTGTCGATTTCGACCCCGACACGCGTGACTACATCGCCTTCGCCACGGACCAGGAGATGTGCACGTTCGCGGTCTTTCAGATGCGTGCCGGACACCTGCTTGCGAGCGATATGTTCGCGGCAACGGTCCTGACCCCGGCAGCTGAGGCGCTCGAGCAGTTTATCGTACGTTACTATGACACGCGCAAGTCCGCACCCGCCACTCTCTACCTGCCGATTGTCATCGAGCGAGACCAGATCGTTCACTACTTTCAGCAGGAACACAACGCCGACGTGCGCATCGATTTTCCCTCCGAGGGGCGTCACGCCAGCGTGCTCGCAATGGCGCGCGAGAACGCGCTGCAGGACCTGGAACGGCGCAAGCGCGAACACGGCAATCTTCCCGCGCTGCGGGAACTGGCTGCCGTTCTGGAACTCGGCGCACCGCCGCTGCATATCGAAGGGTTCGACATAGCCCACGTGGGCGGCCGCTACACCGTTGCCTCGATGGTGACCTTCAGCAACGGCATCCCCGACCGCGCGCGGTATCGTCGCTTTCATGTCCGAAGCCTCGAGGGAGCCATTGATGACTTCGAAGCGATGCGCGAGGTTGTTGCGCGCCGTTACCAGCGCGTGGCCAACGAGCGCCTGCCGCGACCGGACCTGATCCTGATAGACGGCGGCAAGGGCCAACTGAACGCGGCCGCGGAAATACTGGACGGGCTGGGAATGGCGGAAATTCCCCTGGTGGGCCTGGCCAAGCGGCTCGAAGAGGTGTTCGTCCCGCAACGGCCGGATCCGATGACGCTCCCCGAAGGATCGCCGCCGCTGCGCCTGCTGCAGTACGTACGGGACGAGGCCCACCGTTTCTCAACCAGTTTTCGCGCCGGACTGCAGTCACGCGACGTTTCGCGCTCGGCGCTGCAGAACGTGCCCGGCATCGGACCGAAACGCAGCCGCCGGATTCTGCAGGCGTTCGGCTCGCTGGAGGCGGTTGCCGAGGCGCCGACCGATGTGCTGGTCAAGAGCTGCCGTCTCACCCGCGAGGTTGCCGAGGCAGTGCGAATTGAGGCACGACGCCACGCGTCTGAGGACACCGCCGCGTCCAGGGATGCCACGGCGTCCGAGGCCGCCGCGGAGCTCGAGGAGGCCGCCGCGGAGCCCGCTCCCGCGGACTACGGAACCGAGCCGGAAACCCGCACCGAGCCGGAAACCCGCACCGAGCCGGAAACCCGCACCGACGGCGATCAGACGCCGTAGACTACCGCCGGGCTCAGGTGGGCGGCGCCGGAGCGCGCCATCGCGTTGAAGACGAACTGCTGCAGCAAGCCCGCGTGCATCGGCGCGGCAGTAGAACGGAACAGTGCCTCGTATTCCACCGCACGTGCCACAATGTCTTCGAGCGTCCGCCGCTTGTAGCGCTTGAGCGCTGCGAGGTAGGTGTGCTGGTTCTTCTTACTGCGGATATTCAGTTTCTGAAACGCCTCGGCGCTGTCGTAATGCTCATCGAGCAGCACGCGCAAGGTAAGCAGCCGGCGAAACTGCCACAACAGCGAGGCGAGAATTCCGGGAGGGTTCTGCTCGGCCGACAGAGAAAGCAGCTGCAGAATCTCGAGCGCCGATTCAAGCGACCCGGCGGCGATCTCGTCAAACAGGGAAAAAACGTTCTCTTCTTTGCTATGGGAGAGGAACTCCTCGATCTCGGCAGTGGTAACGGTGCCGCCTTTGCCCACGAAGCCGCACAGACGGTCGGCGGCAATCCTGAGCTCCTGCGTGTTGTTCTCTACCATGTCCAGGAAGAGATCGATGGCGTCGGGCGCGATGTTCACATTGCGCTTGCGGAAATAGTTGGCAACCCACCCCTGCTTCTGGTTATCGAACATCTCCCAGAAGATCTTGCGTGCGTCGGACGAAATCAGTTTGACCCACGACAGATCAATTCTGGGCGCAGACGAAAGCAGGATAAGCGTAGAATCGGTCGACGGCTTCTTGATGTATTCGGCAAGCGCCGCACCATCTTCCTTCTTACGGATCTCCTCGGCTCCGTGCACCACCGCGACTACGTGCGCGCTGAACAGCGATCCGTTGCGCAAAACGGCAAGGATTTCCGCGACGGCAGTCTCCGTGGCGTAGAAGGTGTGTACTTCGGGGGCCTCTCCGCTCTGTTTATGCGCGATCTCAATCAAGCGCGCAACGTGGGCGCGCTTCTCCCCCTCTTCAGGACCAAGAAGCAGGTGAGTACTAATCATAACTGCGGATCAGATGGGTGAGCTTTCCCAGGATCCGGGCGTCCTGCGTGTATATCGGTGGATAGGCCGGATTCTCAGCCTGCAGCTTGACGCGATTCTTCTCGCGGAAGAAGCGCTTCAGGGTGACCGCCTCATCGACCATCGCGACGACAATGTCGCCGTTGTCCGCCACGCTTTGATGCGCAAACACCGCCAGATCGCCGTCGTGAATGCCTGCATCGCGCATGCTGTCACCCTGCACGTTGAGCGCGAAGTTTCTGGCGCCACGAACGTACTCCTGCGGCAGACGGACGCTCCCCTCGTAGTTCTCTTCTGCGAACAACGGGCGCCCCGCGGCCACATTGCCGAGGATCGGTACCTCGGTCATTGAGCGATCATTGCCGTCGTCTTCTGTGTCCAGCACCTCGATGGTGCGCGAACGGTGATTATTGAGGTGGATGAACCCTTTGCGCTCGAGCGCTTTCACGTGATCGTACGCGCCCTTGACCGAGATCCCGAAGTGTTCCGATATCTCCCGCATGGTGGGCGGGTATTTGTGTTCGGCAACGTATGACTTGATGTGATCGAGAACCTGAAGTTGTCGCTGGGTGATTGCTTTCATTTTTCGATCTTTATGCCGTACTTGCGTATCTTACCGTGCAGGTTGCTGGGATAGACGCCGAGCGCCTGAGCGGTCCGAGAGATGTTGTGACCGTGCTCGCGCAGCTTCTGCATGATGTATCGTTTCTCAAACGAATCACGCGCCTCACTCAGGCCCATCTCCGCATAGGCCTCAAAGTCATCGGCACGCCTCCGTGGCGTGGACTCACCGAGGAAAAACCGGACGAGGTCGGCGGTGAGCACTTGTTCGTCGGTCATTATATTAATCCGTTCCGTGAAATTTTTCAACTCCCGAACGTTCCCCGGCCACTCATACGAATGCAGCAGCTGCATCGACTCGTCATCAAACCGCTTGAGGGGCACCTCGGGCGAAGTGCGGAACTTCTCCATGAAGTAATCGATCAGAATGCCGAGATCGTTGTTGCGCTCGCGCAGCGGCGGCACGTGAATGGGGATGACGTTTAACCGAAAGAAGAGGTCCTCGCGGAAGCGACCCTCGGCGATCTCGCGCTGGATGTCTTTATTGGTGGCGGCGATCAGCCGCACGTCGACGCTGAGCGACTCCTCCCCACCGATCCGCTCGAACTTCATCTCCTGGATGGCGCGCAGCACCTTGGCCTGCGCCTGCAGCGACATGTCGGCAACTTCATCAAGAAACAGCGAGCCGTGGTCGGCCATCTCGAACTTGCCCTTGCGCCGTCCAACCGCGCTGGTGAACGCGCCCTTCTCGTGGCCGAACAGCTCACTCTCGATCAAAGTATCGGGAATTGCGGCGCAGTTCACCTCGATAAACGGCCCACCGGCGCGCCTGCTGCGGCGGTGAATCTCACGTGCCACCAGCTCCTTGCCGGTTCCGTTCTCACCGGTGATAAGCACCCGGGAGTCGACCGCCGCACTCTGCTGGATTATCTCGCGCACGCGCCGCATGCCACTCGAATCGCCCAGGATCTCGTCATTGTCCAGCATCGAATTGCGCAGGCGCCGGTTCTCTTTCTTGAGTTGTTCCATCTCGAGCGCGTTCTTGACCAGGGTCACAACCTTTTCCAGGCTGAGCGGTTTCTCCATGAAATCGAACGCGCCGAGTTTGACCGCTTTGACCGCGAGATCGATATTGCCGTGGCCTGAGATGATAATGACCTGTGTTTCCGGGTAGTCGGTCTTGATTCGCTTCAGGACGTCGATCCCACCCATATTGGGCAGCCAGACGTCCAGCAGAACCAGATCGATCGGTTCGGTCTTGAGCAGCTGCAGACCTTCGATGCCGTCCTCGACGGCAAAGACCTCGTGGCTCTCGTCTTCCAGGATGCCACTGAGGACCTCGCGTATTCCCTGTTCATCGTCGATTACCAGAATCTTGCTCATGTCGTCTCTTCTGCCGGCAGATCGATGAAGAAGGTTGTGCCGCTGCCCTGCTGCGTCTCGAACCAGATCTGTCCGCGATGATCGAATACGATCCGCTCCACGATGGACAATCCAAGACCGGTGCCGTGCTTCTTGGTGGTGAAATAGGGGTTGAAGACCTTGTCGTGGATGCCGCCGTCAATCCCCGGGCCCGTGTCCTGCACCTGGACCCTACAGTACAGGCTGTTCCCCTTCTTGACAAGGTCGGCGCGTACGAAGATCTCGCCACCGCCGTTCATGGCCTCGGTTGCGTTGGTGAACAAATTTGCAAGCACCTGCTTGATCTGTCCCACATCCACCGTCAGCTCGATGGTGTCGTCCAGTTGGCCGCAGTGGATGACCAGATCGGGCCAGGTGGAGTAGG
>PWMO01000095.1 GCA_003558175.1 Spirochaetaceae bacterium | reverse complement strand
GTCGGCAATTCAAAAACTGAGGTACGCGTCGAGTGTTACGCTATATCTTTAAGCGACTGATCTCGCTGATCCCGGTCCTGCTGGGAGCTACCTTCATCGTCTTCGCCATCATGTTCTTCACTCCAGGTGACCCGGCAGCCCTGATGCTCCCGCAAGACGCGACCGCCGAAGACATCGCGATCATGAGAGAGGTTCTGGGCCTGAACCAGCCGTTTCTGATTCAGTATCGGGACTTCCTGCTGCGATTGGTGCAGGGAGACCTGGGCAACTCGTTTCGCACCGGACAGTCCGTACTTGGACTGATCATGTCGCGGCTTCCGGCAACCATGCAGCTCGCTTCGGCCTCGCTGGTGATTGCCGTCATGATCGGGTTGATTGCGGGAATTGTTGCCGCGGTGCGACAGTATACCGTCTGGGACGGCGGCGCCATGTTTACCGCGCTGCTGGGAGTGTCGATGCCCAACTTCTGGCTGGGGTTGATGCTCATCCTGTTCTTTTCCGTGTTCTGGGCCGGGGCCTTTGGGTACACGCTGCTTCCCGCATCCGGCTACGGCACGCTGCGGCACATGATCATGCCCGCAATCGTGCTCGGCACCGCGCACGCGGCGTTTATCACGCGGATTACCCGTTCGTCCATGCTGGAAGTACTGCGGCAGGACTACATCCGAATGGCGCGCGCCAAGGGATTGAACCCGTTCCAGGTCGTAGTCGTGCATGCGCTGCGCAACGCCCTGATGCCGGTTGTTACAATCGTGGGCCTCCGCTTTGGCGTACTCCTCGGCGGCTCGGTGGTAACTGAGAGAATCTTCGCCTGGCCGGGCATTGGGCGGCTCCTGATCGATGCCGTGCGGGCACAGGACTACAACGTGGTGCAGGGGATCATTCTGTCCTATGCAATCATCTTCAGCCTGGTCACGCTTGTCGTTGACCTGCTGTACGCATTCATTGACCCACGCGTCAAGACACGGTACCGGTAGCCATGGCGATACAAGTACGCAATCAGACGACCGGCGAGTCCATGCCGCCGCCGCCTGTCAGCGGTGGCACCGGGCGCAAGCAGCGCACCCGCCTCGAAGAGACATGGCGGCGTTTCCGCAAGAACGGATGGGCCATGTCCGGCATGGTCCTGCTGCTCTTTCTGGCGGTTGTGGCCATTGGGGCGGACTTTGTCGCGCCGGAGGGACTGGACGAGCAGCAGCTCGGCCGCCGCTTTGTGCCGCCGTCGGCGGAGGCGCTCCTCGGCACGGATCACCTGGGCCGGGATATCCTCTCGCGCATCATTCACGGGTCGCGGCTCTCACTCTCCATCGGTTTTATCACCACGTCAATTGGACTGCTGATCGGCGGCGGGCTTGGAGCGGTGGCGGGCTACTACGGCGGATCGCGCGATCAAGCGATCATGCGGATCATGGACGTGATTCTGGCCGTTCCCGGATTTATCTTTGCGGTGGCCCTGGTGACCGCGCTTGGACCAAATCTCACCAACCTGATGATAGCGGTCGGGGTAAACTCCATTCCCTATTTCGCGCGCATCATTCGCTCCTCGGTCATGTCGGTCAAAGAGAACGAGTACATCGAGGCGGCGCGCGCTCTTGGCTGCAGTCACACCTGGATCATTCTGCGTCACGTTATTCCCAACTCGTTTGCACCGATCCTGGTGCAGGCGACACTGAGAATCGGTGACACCATCATTATCGCCGCGGGTCTGAGCTTCCTCGGCCTGGGCGCCCAGCCACCGTTGCCGGAGTGGGGTGCGATGCTTTCAGGCGGCCGGCAGTACCTGCGAGACGCATGGTGGATGGCAACCTTCCCCGGCATCGCGATTATGTTTACGGTGCTCGCGTTTAACCTGGTTGGCGACGGACTTCGCGACGCGCTTGATCCGCGGCTCAAGAATTAGGCGACAAGGAGCAACGCGTGAAGAGCGATAACCTGCTGGAGCTCAAGGGTCTCCATGTCCATTACGTTACCGATGACGGCACCGCCGAGGCGGTCAACGGCATCGATCTCCATCTGAAGGCCGGTGAGACGCTCGGTCTGGTCGGGGAGACCGGCGCCGGCAAGACCACTACGGCGCTCTCCATCATGCGACTGGTGCCTGATCCGCCGGGACGCATCGTCTCCGGAGACATCGTGTTCCGCGGCGAAAGCCTGCTCAAAAAGACCGAGCGCGAAATGCGCAGGATTCGCGGCAACAAGATCACGATCATCTTTCAGGATCCAATGACCTCGCTCAACCCGGTCTTTTCCGTGGGACGGCAGATAGCGGAAAATCTCGAGCTGCATCAGGGGCTGACTCGTTCTCAGGCGTTGACGCGGGCCGGCGAGATGCTTGAGGTGGTGGGTATTCCCGCCGGGCGTCTCGACAACTACCCGCACGAGTTTTCCGGAGGAATGAAGCAGCGTGTGGTGATCGCCATGGCGCTGGCGTGCAATCCGGCTCTGTTGATTGCGGACGAACCCACGACCGCGCTGGACGTGACCATTCAGGCGCAGATTCTTGAGATTATGAAGCGCCTCAAGTCCGAGTTTGACTCTGCGATGATCATGATCAGTCACGATCTGGGAGTTGTGGCGGAAGTCGCCGATCGAGTGGCCGTTATGTACGCCGGCGACATCGTGGAGACCGGCACGGTGGAGCAGGTCTTCCGCAACCCGCAGCACCCCTACACCGTTGGGCTGATCGGCTCGCTTCCGGATATCGAGCAACGTGGCAAGACCAGGCTGAAGCCGATCCACGGCTTGATGCCGGATGCAATGGAGCTTCCAAGCGGGTGCAGTTTTCACCCTCGCTGTCCCCATGTGATGGGACTCTGCTCGGCGGCGAAACCGCAGATGTACCAGGTTGGCACCGGCCACCAATCGAGATGCTATCTGCATGACAACAAGGATGGAACGGATGGCTGAGGCGCTCCAGGAACCCCTGGTACGGGAACCCCTGGTACGGCTGGTTGACCTCCACAAAGAGTTCAAGACCAGGCAGGGAAGCTTACATGCGGTCGACGGCGTGAATCTCCACATCAACCAGGGCGAGACGCTCGGGCTGGTCGGTGAGAGCGGCTGCGGCAAATCGACGACCGGCCGACTCCTGGTGCGCCTTCTCGAGGCGACCTCGGGGCAGGTGCTGTTTCGTGGGACGGACGTTCAATCGCTCAACCGGGGGGAGCTCAAGGAGTTCGCCCGCAAAGCTCAGATCGTTTTTCAGGATCCGTTTTCGTCACTCGATCCGCGCATGAGCGTAGCGGAGATTATCTCCGAGGCGCTGCTGGTGCACAAGCTCTATCGGCAAGGCAAGGCGCTGCGCAAACGGGTCGGCGAGCTGATGGATTACGCCGGGATTGCGTCGCGGCTGATGAACTCCTATCCTCACGAGCTTGACGGGGGGCGCCGCCAACGGGTGGGGATTGCCCGCGCGCTGGCGCTGGAGCCGGAGTTTCTGGTACTCGATGAACCGGTCTCGGCGCTCGATGTCTCGATTCAGGCGCAGATTCTCAACCTCTTCGAAGATCTTCAGCAAGAACTGCAACTGACCTATCTCTTTATCGCGCACGACCTGTCGGTGGTGAAGCATATCAGTGACCGCATTGCAGTCATGTACATGGGCCAGATCGTCGAGCTGGGCGCGGCTGACGAAGTAATCCACAATCCGCTTCACCCCTACACCGAGGCGCTCGTTTCGGCCATTCCAAGGATGGCTCGCCGAGGAGAGCATCAGCGGATTATTCTGGAAGGCGATGTCCCCAGCCCGATTGACCCTCCCGCTATCTGCCGCTTTTATGGTCGCTGTCCGCTCAGGCAGGAGATCTGCCGGCGCCCGGTAGAGTTGCTTGAGGTAGAACCAGATCACTTCGTGCGGTGCGTACTGCGCGAACCGGCATCGCCACGTTGACTCTCGGTTGACCGGCCGCCGACGGTGCGTTAGAGGAACCATACTATGCGACCAATCATTGGTGTAACCAACACGACCCGTCAAGGCTTCATTGACGCCTACGTGAATGCCGTTGCGGCGGCCGGAGGCGCGCCGCTCGTGCTGCCGGTCCTTGACGATAGCTCCGCACTGAACGAGGTGCTGGCCCGGCTGGACGGCCTGGTGCTCAGCGGTGGCTCAGATATCGTCCCGGGTCACTACGGCGAAGCGCCGATGTATGGACTTGGCGAGACCAGGCCGGCCCGTGACCGCCACGAGCTCGCGGTGCTTTCGCGGGTCTACGCGCATCATCGGTATCCGGTCCTGGGCATTTGTCGGGGTATCCAGCTTCTGAACGTGCACGCCGGAGGCAGCTGCTACCAGGCGCTTGAGAAGCAGCGCCCCGAGGCCGGAATGCACATGCTGATTGACGTCTATCCCCTCGAGTCGCCGGCACACGAGATATCGATCACGCCGGACAGCCGGCTGCACGCGATCTTCCAGCGCGAGCGGCTGGCGGTGAACAGTTTCCATCACCAGGCGATCAAAGAACTCGCTGCCGGCTTCAGGGTTACCGCGGTTGCTGACGACGGAATCATAGAGGCAATTGAACGCGAGGGAGAGCGCTTCGTGGTTGGGGTTCAGTGGCATCCGGAGATGATGGCCGGAACGGACCCGGATTCGCGCCGGCTGTTCGAGGCGTTTGTTGGCCGCTGCGGCGAATCCACGAAATAACCAGCGGGGGTATCAGATGAGCGATTTCGCCGCCACCTATTCGATCGTTGCAATGGACCCCGCAACCGGCGAGATGGGCGGTGCGGTTCAATCGCACTTCTTTGCGGTTGGGCACGCGGTGCTCTGGGCGCGAGCGGGCGTTGGGGTCGTGGCAACGCAGTCGCTCATTAATCGTCAGTTCGGTCCGGACGGATTGCGCCTTCTGGGGCAAGGGTTGAACGCCACCGAAACCCTGGCCGCTCTGCTCGAATCCGACTCCGGGGCCGATTACCGGCAGGTCGGCGTACTGGACCACCTTGGGAACAGCGCGGCCCACACCGGCACGCTCTGTATCCGGGAGGCGTCTCACCGCCGCGGCCCCTTTTTTGCAGCGCAGGCAAACATGATGCTCCACCCCGGCGTGCCGGAGGCAATGGAGACCGCATTTCAGGAGACCCCCGGCCCGCTGTCGGAGCGGCTGATCGCTGCCCTCGCAGCCGCTGAAGCGCTGGGCGGCGATATTCGCGGTAAACAGTCGGCGGCGCTGGTGCTTGTACGCGCCAACGGCTCGCCGGCGGTCGCATCGGACGAACTGGTAAACCTGCACGTGGAGGACCACCCCAAACCGGTTGAAGAGCTGACGCGACTGGTTTCGCTCTACCGCGGGTATCAGTCGCTTGATGCGGGCGATCAAGCGATGGAGCGTCACGATCTGGATGAGGCAGCGCACCACTACTCCTGTGCACATGAAGCGCTCGGCGCAAACCCGGAAGCACTATTCTGGCACGGCATCGCGCTGCTCAACAGCGGCAAGAGCGCCGACGGACTGAGTCGCCTGCGACCACTGTTCGAGCGCGATCCGGCGTGGCTTGAGCTTACCCTGCGCCTGCCCGCCTCCCGGCTCGCCCGACTCGACGCCGACACTGAGGCAACGTTGCGCGCGTGGCGTGACAGCCATGCCCCATGATCGTGCATGATATTCCATGGTAGCTTCCACGGCGCCGCGCTCGCCCCTGTCGGACCATCTCGCCCGGCCTTCTTTGCGGCCTGT
>PWMO01000444.1 GCA_003558175.1 Spirochaetaceae bacterium | reverse complement strand
TATGTCGCCGCTGATATTGGTAACCCCCGGAGCTCCTGCTATCCGCATGCTTCCCACGCCGTAGCCGTCGACACTCAGGCCGCCGAAGGTGTAGCGGACCGGAACTCCCACCTCGTCGGTCTGGATGTCAATCTGATACTCGTCCACCGTCCAGCGATGCAGCACGATGACACCCCGCAGCGTCCCGCTGCCGTTGCCCACCGGTGCGGTGAACGGTGACAGCTGCAGCTGCTTCTCCTGCAGCACCAGGAATACTTTGGCCGGACCGATGGGGTCTCGCAGGAACTCCAGGTTTCCGCGGACGTTCTCCGCGGTGAGGGTGCCGTAGAGGTCGGGATCGTTCAACGAGCCTACGACGCGCACGCCTCCGGTGATAGTCCCGTCATAGATCGCCAGCGCCCGCAAGTCAAACAGGTCGGGAACCTCACCGATGTTGACCATCACCTGCGTGATGTTGGCCTCGAGCTCTCCGTCGCGCAGACTGCCCGAGGCGATGAAGCGGATCGGTAACGGATCGCGCACTTCGACGCGAAACTGCCCCGTCTCCTGCAGCGTGGCCGTCATGGCGTTTGACGGACCTCCATGGAGCCGCATCCGTTCGGCGGTTCGGTCGACGGAGAACGTCCAGTCGCCGTAGCGATCGGGAAAGATTTCGAGCCCTTCAACCGCCACCGTGCCCCGAAACGGCCCTGCAAGCAGCGCCGGAAGATGGGCGTCAGGATCGTCGGACTCCAGCGAGCCTCGCAGCTGCACGGTACGCGGCTCCGACCGCGGTCGGGCGTTGTTGCGCAGCGTCGCCTGCAGCTCTACCACCGAGTTGCGCAGATCGAGGGTTCCGCGGCCGCCGGTCAACGTGTTGGTGACGTACTGCCCGCGAATAGCGTCAAGGGCAACGGTCATGTCGTGGTATTCAATACGTCCGTTGGCACTGAACGCGTCATTGCCGAACGCACCGTCCACCACCTGGAAATCGGCAGTAATCCGAGGCTCGAGTGGTGGGCCGTCAACGGTCATCACTCCGTTCACCGACCCTCGCAGGTCTTCCAGCCCCACCCGCGCCAGCGGCGAGCGTTCGAACACCACCGCGGCAGTCAGGCTGCCGTCCGAGAACATCGCCTGCAGCTCGTATTGCTCGGCGGTATCGGCGTTTGCAAGCCGCAGTTCAACGGAGTTCAGGCCTCCCCCGCCAAGCGCGTACTGCGCCGTTCCACTGCCGCGAATCGTCGACACTGCGTCGCGCACGACAATCCGCTCAACCTGGCCGCCGGTGGCGTGAAATCGGCCGTCCAGCTCGACATCTACCGGTCGCCCGCCGGGAGCTACCAGGTCCACAAGCGCCAGTTGGTGCACTGCAGCGTTCCATGCGGTCGGACTGCGATACCGTCCCGTCATATCAAACGAGAGCGTGGTCCCGTTATCTGAAAACGGCAGCGGCATCTCCTGCGCACGCGCGGCGATCAGCAGTTCATCGTCGGTTAGAGTGGCTCTCCCGTCGAGACCGTAACTGCCGCGAAAGATGACGCTGTGGTCACGGTTTACCAGTCCGTCAATCTCGTAACTCCGTTCGCCGTCAAGCAGCTCGGCCGAGAAATCAACGCGCCCGTCGGTACCGATGTTGGCGAACACCCCGCCGCGCAGCAGATACTCACCGCTCCCAAAGATCGCATCGCGAATCTCAAACGAGGTGTCGCTCGAATAGAGTCCAAACGCGGCATAGCGGTCCGGTTGTTCCGCGTCAAACAGCGACACAAACGGCGCCGATACGCGCAGCTCTTCTCCACGCATGGAAAGAATTACGCGCGAATCCAGAATGATTGACTGCGGCACACGGGCGGCAACGGCAGCGGGGAGAGCGAGAACGATGTCGGCAGCTACGCTGAGCGGACCGGTAAGCGGCGCATTGCGGAACTCCAGCAGCAGATCGGTCTGAGGCTGCGCTCCTGCACTCGTCCGGCCGCTGAGTTCGACTCGTCCGCTCCGTTCAGCATCCAGATAGGCCAGCGCACGGTAGGTCATTCCAGGGTTCCCGCCGCTCCAGGCCAGTTCGACGCCGTGCAAGTCCGTTGACGCGTAGCGAAGCGTAGCGGCGCGCGCGACGGTCCGGCCGTTCTCGGGCGTGATTTGAAACGATGCCGTAACCGGTTGTATGCGGCCGTATTGAAACTCGCCAAGATCGAGAGTGCCACGCGGCAGTCGAGCGGCGAAGTCTATCTCTCCCTGGAAAACGGCGTGCCCGCCGTTACTGCGTAGCGCGATATGTTCAAACGTCGCGCCCGTTGTGTCTCCACGGACCGCTGCAGATACCGTCACCGGCTGCGCCACTTCCGGGTTGCGTACCCGATTGGTGAGGTGCAGGTCGTACGAGAGCTGGTCGGTTCCCAGCGTGTGCCGCAGACGCCCGCGACCGCTGGTCTCTCCGAGTAACCACGGATTGAACACCGCCGACGCGCCGTGGAACTCAAGAATTGACGCCGGCACCATGCCGTCGGCCAGGAAGTCCAGCTCCACAGCAGCCGTTTCACGGTCAAAGACAAACGAAACGTCAATTGGCGATCGGTCGCGTATCTTATGCGCCTCCACCGTCCGCCCGTCGTAATCGAGCTGGTAGGTCTGGTTGACCACCCTGACGGCCGGAGTCCTTACCGTCGGCAGATCCAGGGTGAGCCGGGCGCGCGCGGCGTTCTCCAGCAGCACGCCGTCAATCGAGGCGCCGTCGGCAACGAAGCTGCCCGCAACACGGTGATGATAGGCAAAATCTCCGCCAACCGCGACGTTGACCCCACCCCGCTGCAGCTCGAGCAGCAGCGACACGCCGCTTCCGACGTGCTCGGCCTCCGGCCCGCGATAGCGAACCGTCATGTTGCGTCCGCGGACGCGCAAGCGGTCAAACGGGGAAGCCGCCGACTCACGATCGCGAGCCCCCCCGTTGGCGCGGAGCACACTGGAAAAAAACTCGATCACGTCCGCATCCTGACGGTGGTCAAGCGACAGATTGGTGTTCTCCAACCGCAGCTCCGTCACGGCTCGCAGCGGTTCGTCCGAGAACAGGTCGAAGAACCGGTAGTAGGCCCTGACCCGGCCGATATCGAGCAGAACCTCGCGTTCACCGTTGTCTCCGAGAACCCGCAGATCGCGCACGTCGAGGTACCGAAAGACCGACGGCGAAATGCCCGAGTAGGAGATCCTGCGTTCCAGTTGCTCCTCGAGTGCGTATACCAGCTCGGACTTCAACTCTTCCATGCGTACCGTGATCGCTCGCTGCAGCGGCAGCAGCGCCACGGCGGTAAGCATTACCAGAGCCGCGAGCGTAAGGATCTGTAGCGGGTGTATTCGGCCGAAGCCGGTGTGATTCATGATCTTGCCTGTTCCCGATCTTCCGTAGGTACTATAATATCACAGCCCGGGCGGGAATAAAAGATTGTGGAGAGCGCGATGCGCACAGTATTGGAACATTTCATTGTTTTCGAAGGACTTGATGGGGCGGGAACCACCACCCAGACGGAGCTGCTGACCGAATCGATGCGCAACAGCGGGATGCAGGTCTGGGCAACCGCGGAACCAACCGACGGTGCCGTGGGTCGACTGATCCGCGCCGCGCTGCGCCACGAAATCACGCTGACGCCGGATACGCTGGCTTATCTCTATGCGGCGGACCGCAACCAGCACCTCTACGACTCCTGCGACGGTATCTGTGACCGTGTTGATGACACGTGGGTGATTTCCGATCGCTACCTGTTCTCCTCGCTGGCATATCAGTCGGTGCAGTGCGACGGCGATTTTGTCGATACGCTGAACCGTTCCTTTCCGTTGCCGCGCTGGCTCTTCTACGTCGACGTCGACCCGGTGCAGTGCGCCGAGCGGCGAGTCGGGCGCGGTGCGGCGGAACTCTTTGATGCAATTGAGTTTCAACGCGCCGTCTACAACAATTACGATGAGATCCTGCAGCGCTTCTCGGCAGAGCCGGCCATGCAGATCGTCAGAATCGACGGTAACCGCACGGTAGAGGCGATTGCCGAGCAGGTGTGGAGCGCACTGCAGTTTGGGCCGATACAGTAACCATGAAGCGGGCGATTGCGCTGTTGCTGCTGCTGACCCTCCTCGGCTCTCCGGCATTTGCCTACCGCATACTCTACAAGGAGCAGTTCTACCGGCTCTACCGCCAGAACTTTTACCAGTACCCGGAGCGCATTGCCGAGAACATCTACTGGCTGGAACAGGCGTTGCAGGCCGATTTTGCCAATCCGCTCTTTGCGCTGGCGCGCATCGAGGATGAAGCGCACTGGGAGCGCTACCGCTCCCTGTTCATGATGCATGTCAATCTGAAGATCGTCGAGCTCTACCTCGCCTGGGGCACCAAGTACAACAAGTTCACCGCCTACTTCTTCAACTACCCGTGGCAGCGGCAGAATCTCGAGAGCCTCGAGATCGCCGAATCGCTCTTCAACACCGCGCTCTATTACTGGGACGAAGCGCTCGACTGGTCGGGCCGTGCCTGGGACCTGCGCCGACTGCATCTGCCGCAGATCCAGCACTGGGAAGACCAGAACCATCGCATCGAGACCGGAACCCTGGATTACGAGGCGATCATCGGTCGCCATCTGCAGCGGCTGGATGAAGTCCGGCGCACCTTCCGCGACATGGACGATACAACCTACTGACGTCGGTGCAGGTACATGGCGTCGCCGTAGGAGAAGAAACGGTAGCGCTCGGCCACCGCCGTCCGGTAGGCCTCGAGAATCGGGTCACGGCCGGCAAACGCCGCCACCATCACAATCAGCGACGACTGCGGCGTGTGAAAGTTCGTCACCATCTCGTCCACCACCTGAAACCGGTAGCCAGGATAGATGAACAGCTCGGTTTCCGCCGAGCCCGCGCGCAGTCCCCCGGCGGCCGTGTCCCACGCACTTTCGAGGGTACGCACCGAGGTGGTTCCCACCGCCACAATCGGCCGGCCGTCGCGTCGCGCGGCGTTGACCGCCGCGGCGGTTTCATCGGGGACGGTGTACCACTCGCGGTGCATGCGGTGGTCTGCGACGTTCTCGGTCCGCATGGGGCGAAAGGTCCCCAGCCCGACGTGCAGCGTCACAAAGCGGCGTTCGATGCCGCGCTCGTCAATCTGCTGCAGCAGCTCGGAGGTGAAGTGCAGACCCGCCGTTGGCGCGGCCGCCGAGCCCGCCTGCTGCGCGTAGACCGTCTGGTAGCGCTGCCGGTCGCCCGCCGCATCCGGGCGGCGGATGTAGGGCGGCAGCGGCACATGCCCGTGGCGCTCGAGGTACTCGTCGTCGACCGGTCGGTCAAATCCCAACCGCACCGCTCCCTGCTCGTGGCCGCGCACAACCGCCACGTACTCCTCGGCAAATGCTACCTCCGCGCCGATGGCAGGTCGCGGCCGCAACAGGGCGGTCCACTCAGACTCACCCTGGCGGTCCAGCAGCAGTACTTCGATCCGGCGACCGTTGCCGCCGCGACGCCCGTAGAGTCGGCACGGCCGAACCCGCGTGTCGTTGAACACCATCAGCGCATCGTCCGGCAGCAACCGCGGCAGATCGGCCACGTTCCGGTGGCGCAGCGCTCCGCCTCCACGCGGCACACAGAGCAACCGCGCCTGCTCGCGCCGCGCTGCGGGCTGCTGCGCAATCAGCTCACTGGGTATCTCGAAAGAGAAATCCCTGGTCTTCATCACTCTG
>PWMO01000463.1 GCA_003558175.1 Spirochaetaceae bacterium | reverse complement strand
GGCGACAAAGATGAGCGCGTAGAGACCGCCGATAACGGCAGCCGCCAGAAAGGCGACAAGCGGATTCATCACCACCAGGAAGATAATGATGGCGACCGCCACGACCAGCTTGGCCATAAACTCCACCGCCGGGATGAGGTATCCGCTGACAACCTGGCCGACCTCGGCGAGCACGTGCTGCGAGAGCTGCGAAGAGTTGCGATCGAGGAAGAAGACGTACGGGTGCGCCAGGTACTTGGCCAGCAGGCGCATGGCGAGCGAGTGGTTGCGCATCTGGCCAAAGCGAATCTCCATGTACTTGACCAGCGCCGCCACGACGTTGCGCAGAATGACAAATGCGATCACCACCAAACCGAGGAAGGCGATGAAGCGCTCCGGCGAGTCAAACCCGAGGCGCTGGTAGAGAAACCGCAGATAGGGCTGGCGGGTGACCACCTCCGGGTCGGTTGCCACCGCAAGAAAGGGGCTGATGGAACCGATGCCGGCCACTTCGGTGAGCGCCATCACAACGATGGCAATCGACAGCAGGATGAAGCGGCGCCGCTCCTTGGGCGTGAGCATGGCGAGCATTTTCTTGAAGCTATCAAACATTGGGGTTCACCATTTGATCGTTATGCCGTTTTGCCATTATGCCAGCTTCCTGTTATAGTGTCTGTAGTTGAGTGTGGAGGTGCGCGTGGCGATTGTAAGCCTGCAGAACGTCTGGAAGACCTACCCGATGGGAAAGACCGAGGTTCACGCGGTGAACGGCGTGAGCTTTGAGATTGAGAAGGGAGACTTTGTGTCGATTGTGGGGCCGTCGGGCTCGGGCAAATCGACCATTCTGAACCTGATCGGCTGCATTGACGTGCCGACGTCGGGGACCGTCTGTATCGACGGGCGCGAGACCGGCGCCCTCTCCGAGCGCGAGACTACGCAGCTGCGCCACGCAACCATCGGCTTTATCTTTCAATCGTTCAACCTCCTGCCGGTGCTCAACGTGTACGAGAACGTGGAGTTTCCGGTGCTGCTGGGCAAAGGAGACGGTCTACGCAAACGGCGCGCCGAGGCGCGCGACCACATCGACCACCTGATCGAATCGGTAGGACTTTCCCAGTGGCGCAGGCACCGCCCCAACGAGCTCTCCGGCGGGCAGCGCCAGCGGGTGGCGATTGCACGGGCGCTGGCGACGCAGCCGCAGATTGTGCTGGCCGACGAGCCCACCGCCAACCTGGACAGCAGCACGGGCCAGGAGATCATCGAGCTGATGAAGCGCATCAACCACGAACTGCACACCACCTTCATCTTCTCTACCCATGACCGCGAGATCTTCTCGATTGCCGATCATATCATTCGCCTGAAAGACGGCACGGTGCTGGAAAACGAGCGCAGCGGCGGCCTCAGAAAGAGGCTGAAAGCTGCAGTTGAAAGATAGCGGCCACCCGCCGCTCGTAGGGGTCTTCGTTGTCCAGCACGTAGCGTGAGTCTTCAGCTCCGTAGACCACCGGAAAACCGAGCCGCGCGGTGACAAAGCGCCACGGGGTCCAGCTGATGCCGGGCACCACCGTTCCGGAGTTGTCCACAAACGCGTGCTCCCAGACCGCGCCGAGGTGAAACTGCGTTCCAAAGATGCGCCGCCGCGCGAGCGCAAGGCCCAGGCTGTGGTCGTTGTCGCGGTCGCCGCTGCCGTCGTAGGTGTGCTCGCCGTAGAGGTGCAGATCGTTCCACTCGCGGTAGAAGCCGGAGACGGTCTGGAGGTCGTACTCTTCATCCTCATAGCCGACGACGACGTCCGTGAAGAGGTCGGTCCGGCCGATGACGGTCTTGGCGGACGCGAGGGTACGCAGCCCCTCGTCGCGCTGGAAGCGCCCGCCGGCGGTGAACAGCACCGGACCCACAACGAGGTTGGCCTGACCGGCGTAGGCCAGGTGGCGCCAGGACTGCGTCTCGTCCGTCGGGAAGAACTGCTCCTGCGCCAGCGTTACCAGCGAGACGCCGTCGAGCAGGGTCGAGAAGCTGACGCGGATGGCGGCGCCGTCTTCGCTGTCTTCCAGGAGGTTACCGGGGGTGAAGATGCGCCCCTGGCCCCACTTCATCTTGTGCTGGCCGGCGCGCACAAAGATGGTGTCGCGCAGGGTGTAGTCGAGGAAGAGCTCGTCGATCTGGACGTCCGAAAACTGGTACTGGCGGTCTTCAGGGTCGATCTCGGTGGAGAGCGCGCCGTAGAGCCGTAGCACCGAGTGCGGACGGGCGTCAAACGACAGCTGGAACTTTGAGTTGAACTCCGGCGAGACGCGGAAGCCGCTTTCGAGATCGGAGACGTCGGGGTAGTCTTTCCAGCCGATGCCGAGGCCGCCGGTGGCGGTTACCCTGCCCCGCACCACGATGTCGTCGGGATCGTCAAAGCGCGACAGAAGATCGGGTTCGGCGTCTTCTGCCGGATCGCGCGCAGCGTCGGGGTCGGCGGGATCGTCTGGTTCGCGCGCGGCGTCGCGGTCGTTGATGATGTCTTCGGCCGCGTCGAAAAGGTCGTCGAGATCGAGGTCGTTTGAGTTATCGGCGTGGAGTGCGAGCGTGCCGGAAACCAGCAACAGGCAGAGGAGGATCAGCGTGAACCGCGGGGCGGCCGCGGTCCACCGGTGTGCCGGAGTCATCTCGTAACGCGTTCCAGGTAGTCTCTGGTGTAGATGGCGTCGGAGACCCTCGCCAGCGACGGATTGCGAACGGTGACGGTGGTTCGCTCGTAGACGCGGCGGCCCTCGACGGTGCGATGCACGAGGTGATCGACGATGACCATCTGGGCGGGCACCATGCGGTCGCGCACGCGCTGATAGCTGGGGATGGCGGTGGTGCGCAGAAGCTGGCCGGAGAGACTGTAGTCTTCGCGCTTGCGCACGAGGTCGTCATCAGAGACCCAGAGCTTGACCTGTGGAAAGGCGGCGCGGTCGGTGGTGGCTTCGAGCTCGAGTACCCGGGTATCGAAGCGGCCGAGCTGCTCGGAATCGGTGCCGACCACGCGGTAGTTGCCGGCAAAGTTGGAGCGCTCGAAGTCCGAGGTGCGGATGCTCGAGTTCTGAAACCGGTCGCGCGCACTGGTAAAGGTGAAGGTGCGGTCGGCCGGATCGTAGAGCCAGATGTTGTCACCGCTTTTCAGGTAGCCGCGCCCTTTGTCTACCGCGGGCTCGAGAATGAGCACGAGGAACTGCTCGGTTCTGTCGCGGCGGAAGACGGCGGCAACCGTGGTGGACGAAGAGCCGCGCGGGTCGCGCTTCTCTATGGTGTACTCGGCCGAGAGATCGGTGTCGAGGATGTTGATGGCACGGTCAATCCGCTCGAGCGTCTGCTGGTGCTGCTGAGCCTCGAGTGCGTACGCCGGCAGCCCGGCGAACAGCGCCAGGGCAAGGACGGCGAGCAGTGCGCCGGCGGCTCTTTTTTGCTGATTTTTGTCCATAGTCATGTTTCCCATTTGATATCCCGATTGTCAGGTGTTTTTTCTGAGCGCCTCGACCGGGTCGAGCCGGCTGGCCCGATGTGCCGGCCCCCACGCAGCAAACAGCACGGCCGCGACCATCAGGCCAAGATTGACGGCAACCGCCTGAACCCGAATGGTGAACTGCAGCCGGCCGCGTTCGGTGAACATTGCCACCGCGGGACCGGTCCCAAAATCGATCAAACCCACCAGAAATGTTATCACGGCACCCAGCAGAAAACCAATCAACGAGGCGATTACAGCGAGGGCTGCGGCTTCGAGCAGAAAGACCAGCTTGACGCCGCCGCGCGACATTCCGAGCGCGCGCATGGTACCGATCTCACGCGTGCGCTGGTGGAGAAGCACCCGGTACGTATTCAAGATACCAAACATTACGATGATCATAAAGAGTGCAACGACAAAATTTGAAACCATCAGAAAGGCGTCGACGAGGTCCCGGATTTCGGCGAGCTGTGCGTCGACCGAGACAACCGCGAGCGTTTCTTCTTCAACGCTGCGATCCACCACGCTGCTGAACTCGCCGCGGCGCAGGACCGGGGGAAAGACGCGAAAGTCGGTGTCCAGGCGGCGCCGCACCGCGCCGGCCGCGGCGGGGATGTCGGTGCCGGGGCGAACGTACACCGCGATGTCGGTGGCGGCATCGGGCGGCCGTTGCAGCAGCCGCTTGAGGTCGGCGCTGCGCATGTAGGTGACGTAGCCGAAGATGCCGGTTTCACGAAAGATACCGTGCACCACGAGCGTGGCGGTGTTCGGCTGCCCGTCGTCGGTGGTAAGAAAGAGCTGCACGTCGTCTCCGAGTTGCGCTCCCAGCAGGTTGGCGGCAACCTCGGAGATGAGAACGCCGTGCTCACCCTCCTCTCCCTGCATCCGGTCGATTCCGCCGGCGGAAAAATCCAGCGTTCCGAGCTCCTGCCGTTCGAGGTCGAAATCCGCACCCACCAGTCGGCGCTGGCGGATGGACTGACCGCCGAAGAAGAGGCGCGAGTCCTGGCGGTAATAGACGGTACGCGGGGCTACGGTTCGATAGGGAAGATCCGAATTGACCAGCTGCTGAACGACCGGGCCGGGCTGCTCGATCTGCTGCCGGCCCTCGAGAAAGCCGGTGATACTGACGTGCCCGGAGAAATAACGCGCCGCTTTGGTCTGAACGGTGTCCATGGCTCCCCGCGCCGAGGCGGTGAGCAAGGTAACGAGGGCAAAGCCCAGCAGTACGGCCGCCGCCATCAGGGCGTAGCGTTTGCGCTGCAGCAGCAGGTTTCGCAGTGCGAGATAGGCTACCATGCAATCACTCCTCGGTCATGGCGCTGGCGGGCTGAATGCCGGTGGCAACCGATACCGGGTAGATCCACGCCAGGGATCCAATGACGGCGGCGATGGCAAGATGCATCAGAACGGCGTTGACGGTTACAATCGGCCGGATAACCGTTCCGCCAAAGAGCGTGATCAACAGCTCGTTGTCGAGCGCAATCCCGGTGCGGGCGATAAGCAGCGAAACGGCAACGCCGAGCACCACCCCCAGCGCGGCGCTGAGCATGGTAAGCAGCAGCGATTCGGCAACGAACAGCCGCCGGATGAACCCGGTGCCGGCACCGATGCCGCGCATGGTGCCGATCTCGGCGCTGCGCTCCAGCACCGAGATCACGAGCGCGTTCATGATAACCAGAACGGCGGCGGTGGCAATGAAGAAAAGCCCGGTGTAGAACGCTATCTGCAGCCCGAAGACCGCCTGGGCGGCGAGGCCGGCGGCTTCGCGCCAGCTCATCACCCGGGCGTCGATACGATCCTGCTGCGCCTCGCGCTCGAGGGCGCGGTGAAGCGCGCGTTCGCGCCCCTCGCGGGCGCGGATCAGCACGAAGCTCCACGCCCCGGCGTCGGTCATAACCAGAGAGTCCTCGTCACGGGGCTCCGCGAAGGCCGACTCGACGGCGTCGAGCATCCAGGAACGCTCGTCTGCAACCGGAGGCGCGTCCGGCAGCGGTTCGGCGGACGGGGCCTCTGCCGTCGGCGGCCCCGGGTCGGCCGGGGGCGGCTGTTCGGCCGGAGGGCCCTGGTCGGCCGGCTGGTCTGCCGGCAGATCGGCCGGCAGATCGGAATCCCGGATGTCGCCGTTCTCCTGCGCGTCGATATCCTGGCCGTTATCGAAGAGATCCATCAGGTCGAAATCATCGGCCGGTTCATCGACTACGTCGGCATCGGCGCGAGCGAACCCGAGCGTGTAGTCGATCAGTCCGCGCACGATTG
>PWMO01000438.1 GCA_003558175.1 Spirochaetaceae bacterium | reverse complement strand
TTCGCCGTCCGGTACTCGAGGCGGCGCCGCTTGGCTGCATCAACCTGCACAACGCGCCGCTGCCGCACTATCGCGGCATGCTCCCCAATTTCTGGCAGATGTACCATGACGAGCCGTGCTCGGTGCTGACGATCCACCAGATGGTGGAGCAGCTCGACAAGGGGGACATCCTGCTGCAGCAGAAGACGGAGATCGAGCCCGGAATGTCACTTGACGCGCTGATCAAGAAGACGAAGGCTCGTTCCGCGGCCGCGTTGCTGGAGGTGCTGCGCGGTCTGCGCGACGGGACCGTGACCGCGGCCCCCCTCCCCGATGAAGAGGGATCGTATTTCAGCTTTCCGACGCGGCAAGAAGCCAGGGCGTTTCGGGCGCGAGGGAAGAGGCTGCTGTGAGCCACCGGGCGAACGAGGGGGTGAGCCACCGGGTGAACGGGGGGGTGAGCGACGGGTGCGCCGCCGGACGGCACGTCTTCACCGTGGACGTTGAAGACTGGTTCCAGGTGGAGAACTTGAAGCAGCGGGTGAGCCGCGCCGACTGGGAATCGTTGCCGCGCCGCGTGGTTGAGAACACCGAGGCCATCCTGCGGATCCTGCGCGAGGCCGGTGACACGCGGGCGACCTTCTTCATCCTGGGGTGGGTTGCCGAGCGCGAGCCGGAGCTGGTGCGTCGCATCGCGGCGGCCGGGCACGAAGTGGCGAGTCACGGTTACAACCATGAGCTGGTGTACGAGCAGAGCGAGGCTGCGTTCCGTGCCGACGTGCGGGCGTCGCGCGAGCTCTTGCAGCGGCTGTCGGGGCAGGCGGTGGTGGGATACCGGGCGCCGAGCTTCTCCATCACGGAGGCGGGGCTGCGGATTCTGGCGGAGGAAGGGTTTGTCTATGACTCGAGCTGGTTTCCCGCGGCGGCCCATGACCGCTACTCGCGGCTGGATCTGAGCGGCGCCGGGGTGGCGGCGGAAGGCGCGGGCGCCGTGGAAAGCGCGGTGGCTGCAAGCGGCGGCGGCCGGGAGACGGGCGGGTCGGTCTTTCGGCTGGCGAACGGGTTGTGGGAGCTGCCGCTGACTACGGTCGATGTGGCCGGGAGTGCGCTGGCGTGGTCCGGGGGCGGCTATTTCAGGCTGATCCCCTACCCGCTCTATCGATGGGGGTTTGCGCGGGCGGCGCGGCAGCGTGGGGCGGCGCGACAGCGTGAGACCGCTCGACAGGGTGGGGCGGCGCTGCGGGACGCGGGGAGCTGCGTGTTTTATCTGCATCCGTGGGAGGTCGATGCGGGGCAGCCGCGGGTGCGCGGGTTGCGGCCCGGGTATCGGTTTCGGCATTACGTTGGGTTGGCGCGGACTGCGGGTCGGCTCGAGCGGCTGGTGCGGGACTTTGCGTTCTGTACGGCTCGCGAGCTGCTTGAGGCGGCCGGCGGTGTTAGTGGCGCGGACGAGCCGGCCGCCGACGCGGGTGCGTCGGGCGACGACGTGCGGGGGGAAGATCGGGGATGACGGTCAAGAGAACGAAGTTTCTGCTGTTCCTGGTGGATTATGCGCTGCTGGTGGCGGCGCTGTACGTGGTGCTGGTGATCCGCTATCGGCCGGAGGTGCTGGCGTTTGAGTTTTCGCGGCACATGCGGGCTTTCGGCTGGATCTTCCTGTTGTGGCTGCTGACCTTCTACATCGCTGACCTCTACAACTACGTGGAACGGGTGGATTACCGCGCGTTTGTTGCGGCGATTGCGATCAATATCGCGATTGCGATTGCGGCGTTCTATCTGCTGCCGCAGCTGGACATCGCGCCGCGGCGCAACCTGGCGCTGGTGGCAGGGTTCTTTTCGCTCTTTTTCATGATCTGGCGATCGCTCTTCAACCGCCTGATGGAGCAGTCAGGCGTAGCGCAGTCGGTGATCTTCGTGGGATCGGATGAGTTTTCGCTGCAGCTGGCGAAGCGGATTGCCGATCGGCCGCGGCTGGGCTACAAGGTGGCGGCAATTGTGCAGACGCGCGATACGCTGATTCCGCGCTGGGTGGTTGATCACGGGATTCCGGTATACCGGGAGGTGGCAGAGCTGCGCGAGCCGCTCGGGCAGAGGCTGCGCGAGGCGCGCGTGGTGATCAGTGACCACTGGCTGCGCGAAGGGCGCGGCGAGCTGTACGGGATGATTCGCGCCGGGCTGCGGTTCTACCAGCTTTCGTCGTTCTGGGAGGAGCTGGAGGAGGCGATTCCGATTTTTGCCACCAACGAGGCGTGGTTCCTGCAGAACATGAACCGCGGCATCAACCGCGTGCACCTGGCGTCAAAGCGGGCGATGGACATCGTTCTGACGGTTCCGGCGGCCGCGGTGGCGCTGCCGATCATGCTGCTGTTTGCCGCGCTGGTGCGCATGACCAGCAAGGGGCCGATCATCTACCGGCAGGTTCGTGTGGGACGCAACAACCGCAACTTCGTGCTGTACAAGTTTCGCAGCATGCGGCAGGACGCGGAGCTGAACGGGGCGCAGTGGGCGTCGGAAAACGATCCGCGCGTGACCGCGGTGGGCAAGTTCATGCGCCAGACGCGCATCGATGAGCTGCCGCAGATTGTGAACATCCTGCGCGGCGACATGAGCCTGGTGGGACCGCGGCCGGAGCGGCCGGAGTTTGTCGAGCAGCTGTCGCAGGCGATTCCGCATTATCACCTGCGGCACATGGTGCCGCCGGGGCTCACCGGGTGGGCCCAGGTGCGTTATCAGTACGGGGCCTCGGAAGAGGACGCGGCGGTCAAGCTGATGTACGACCTCTACTACGTGAAGAACCTGTCGCTGCTGTTTGACATTCGTATCCTGCTGAAAACGATTCTGACGGTTGTCAACAAGATGGGCCGCTGAGCCCGCGAGCGTGCGGCCGGGGCGGCGGCCGGCGGGCCGGGGCCGGCTCAGCCGGGGGCCCGGGGGAGCGCCGTCAGCCGCGCGAGTCGCGCAGCGGGCGGATGTGGCTGTCGTGATACCACTGGAAGAGACCCATTGTGCGGTAGCGGAAGGGTCCCTCGATACGGCCGGAGAGCAGGCCGAGCGGGTTGGTGACCCGCGCGCCGCCGACACCATAGACAATCAGATGATCCGATCCTCGCAACACCATCAACAGCGTGACCATGTTCTCGCGCCCGACCGCCGGGAAGCCGCGATAGCGGATCCGGTCGAGGTTGACGCCGGAGAAGAGAAAGGCCTCGGCGCCGGGGAGCGTGCGTGAGTGGTAGTCGTAGCGGCTGATGACTTCGTGAAACGGCGGGATGTCCTGCAGGATATGGATTGACTCGAAGGGCGGAATGGCGCGCACCAGCGGGTCGGGCCGGGGGCGCGGATCATCGCGCGAGGCAACGTGGAACGAGGTGGTGAAGAGGTCGTGGTGGCGCTCTTTTTCTTCGTTCCAGTATTCGATATCGGCGAGATCGCTGACGCGGCGCAGTGAGTTGTAGAGCGCCAGGTATTCGTTGTCACTGATGCCGAAGGGCAGCAGCATGACGGTCTCGGTAATGATGTTGGGGCCGGCGGAGGCGAGCGCTTCTTCGACCTGCGACCGAAAGGGGTGACGGGGCTGCAGCTGGAGATCAGCGGCGCGGGAGACATGGCGCATCAGGACGCCGTCGCGGAGCAGCTCGGCACGCTGGACCGCTGAGAGCGAGGCGAGCTGCGGCGGCAGCGTTGCGGGATCGGCGGAAAGGCGCGAGGCGGGCACGAAGGAGCCGAGCACAACGAACAGCAGGAAGACCAGGACCTGAAGCCGCGCGGTGCAGGACAGAGCACGGGATCGGGAACGGAACCGGAACCGGGATCGGGGCGCGGCGGAGTGCCGAACGGGCGTGAGTTGCACGCCGGGTGCGGATGCCATAGTGCAAAACTATCTCAGCGAGGATTGGTTTTCAAGCGGGGTCAGCGGGAGGGGGTGCGGGGTTCTTCGCGATGTTCTTCGCGCAGGGTGCGGGCGTCGTCGAGCCAGGCGGCGGGATCGCGACGGCGCGCGGCGGCGGGAGCGGCAAGGTCGGCGAGTTCGCGGCCGTAGCCGGGGTGGTGAGCGGAGAATGAGATGGGCAGCAGCCCGTGGGAACCGATGGCCGTGGCGTCGACCGGGTGACGGTACCCGAAGAGCGCGGGCGGCATGACGGGGATCAGGTCGCCGCGGTTGTGGATTCGCACGATCTCTACGCCGTCGGACGTGGCGTGCAGGTCACCGAGCCAGGCGGCGGCGTGACGGTTTAGCACCCTCGGCGCGCCGAAGGTGGTGACGGTGAGCGGCAGCGGCGGAACGGTTGCGCGGGCGGCCGGCGGCGGCGAGTCGGTGGCGCGTTGGGCCGAGCCGGGGGATAGCGGTGTAGCCGCGTCGAGGGCGAACAGCAGTGCGGCGGCGGCGCCGGAACTGTGGCCGTAGGCTCGCAGGGCGGAGGCCGGGGCGTCTTGCTGCAGGCGGTGGATGTCGTTCCAGATGGTGCGGCGCAGGGCGAGGTAGCGTTTGAGGAAGCCGCGGTGGGCGCGGTGGCGCGGGTCCGCGGCGAAGGGGATTGGGTCGAGATCCATCATGGTGTTGTGGAGCCGGTCGATTCCGCCGGGACGGCCGCTTCGCGTGCCGCGAAACACAACGTGAATGACGTGATCGCGGCTGAACAGCGCGACCGCGGCGCCGGTCTCCTGATCGTAGTGGAAGACGAGGTCTTCTGGAGCGCTGTCGGGGACCGCGGCGTCTTCGGGCATCAGGCTCCAGACGCCGCGCGCGATGCGGTAGTCGGCGTGCAGATCGAGCAGCGCAGCGGGCGCGAGGGCGGGCGGTGCGGAGGCGCACGCGCCGAGGACGATTGCAAGGGCGATTGTGAATGCGAGGGCGCGCTGGAGCGGGAGGCGCGGCGAGGGGGCGGGGCGAGGCGCAGCGGGGACGGGCGGGGCGTCAGCCGGCGATTTCGGCGATGATGGCGCGGAAGCGGTCGGGCGTCTGGCGGACATGCTGGTGGTAGACGTCGAAGGCCGCCTCGACGATGCGGCGGCGTTCGGTCTCGTTCTGGAGATAGTGGTGCGAGGTCTCGATGAGGTCGGTGGCGTCCCATGAGAACGGCACGTAGGTCTGGTGCGGCTGGAAGATGTCGGGCCAGGTCTCGAGATGCGCGACGTCGGGCTTGAGCAGCAGCGAACCGCTCAGAACCGCTTCGAAGTCGCGGAAGCAGAGCTCGCCCCAGCCGAAGGGACTGAGGGTGATGCGCGAGTGGCGAATCTCGTAGTTGAAGCGGCGCTGCGGGACCATCCCGGTGAGAAACTCGGGACGGTTCTGCACCCGGTCGAGGATCAGCGATCGATGGAAGTCGAGCGTGGGCCGCCCGGCAAACCGCATGCGGGCGTGGACGTCGAAGAGGCCGCGGTTGCGCTCGATGCGGCGGTGCTGGAACGGCGAGCCGCGGTAGAAGAGCGGTAGCGGGCGCAGGCCGACGGCGCGCGCGGTGAGAACGGCGGCGCGCTGGCGCCAGGTTTCCTTGGGGAAGTCGCCAATGCCGATATTCCACGAGAGGCGCAGACGCGAGAGCTGCTGCGGATCCTGCGGCACGTGAGTGCGGCGCGGCTCGGGGTCGCTGATGCCGTTGACGCGGTGGTAGTAGTCGGTGTAGAGCTCCTTGCCGTAGAGCGGCTTGAGGTAGAGCGAGCGGTCGCGGAAGAGCGCCTTGTTGTACCAGAGGTCGACGTAGGGCAGTACCTCGAGGCGGGGGATGGCGGC
>PWMO01000165.1 GCA_003558175.1 Spirochaetaceae bacterium | reverse complement strand
TTCAATTCAGGCTACTTCATGAGCTTCAAGTGTGAAGGCATCAGCGCCGAAACGCTGCGCCAGGTTCTGTTGCGCGAGCGGATCGGTACCATCGCGGTCGGAGACCACTATCTGCGCGTCGCCTACTCGGCGGTGAACCTGGAGAGTATCGAGGAGTTCATGGCCTCGATCTTCGAGGCGGCGGACAAACTCAACATGAGCTGACGCTCCACGGCGGCCGCTGCCGCGCTATTTCGGCACCAGGTAGCGGCCGAGTTCCTGCAACTCACGAATGCGCGCATAGGCCGGCATTGCTCCACGCGCCTGGCTGCGGTCGATTTCCGCAACCTTCTGATACAGTTTGTCGATCATGTCCGCCAGGATATTCAGGTTCGACGCAAAGTTGTTTACCGACATCTCGCGCAGCACCCGGTCATTTCCGCTCAAGGTGATGCCGGCGGGGCTACCCTGCCGCGCCAGCAGCGAACGCAGATGCGGCTGCACCTCGCGACGTGCGGCATAAACAAATCGCGCCAGGGCCAGAACGCGATCGTAGAGCTCGTCGAGATGGTAGCCCTGCAGCCGGTAGTATTCGGACTTCTCAGTCACCTGCTCGATCAGAGACCAGGTGGCACGGTCTATGGTCAGCGTCAGCAACGCCTGCCGCAGATAGCGGTTGAAGAGATTGGCCCGAAAATGGGCCCCCAGCGCTTCGATGAGTGCGAATACGTCTTCGTCTTTTACCTGCATAATCTGGTTTCCTGCTTCGGAGTATATCACGAGCCGTGTTGACAGAGAACACGGCGCGGCTTTAGATTCGCAGTTGTATGCGCAATCGCCTCCGCTGTCCTACTATCAGCATTCACCGGTTTCGGCCGGCTCCGTCTGAAGTCAAACGCCCGCGACTCCGCCGCTCGCTTTGGGCGCTGTTGCTGCTGTTCACAGGAATCGCTGTTGCCCTGAGCGGGTGCCGTGGGCGGTCGGCGTCAAACGTGGTGCTCTGGGCACACCGCGTCGACGTGGCCGCACTGGTCGAGCTCTACAACGCGGGTGACCGGCCTTACAAGGTGGAGATGCGCTATATCCCCGATCCGGCAACCGCCATGGAAGACGCCTCGGTTCCACCGGACATCATCATCGCGGACAGCATTGCCAATGAAGAGGTCGCCGGTTACTTCTCTCCGCTCGGTAACCTGCTGGAGCGCGGGCCGATCTCCAATACCGTCTTCTATTCCGACCTGCTGCAGGGGGGGCGCATCGGCGGCAGGCAACGGCTGCTGCCGCTCTCCTACGATCTTCCGGCCGTGATCTTCCGGCTCGCCTCGCAAAACGAAGGCTTTCCTGAGTTCACGCTTCATGTCGATGAGATTCGTGACCACGCGGCGCAGTTCAACGAGTTCAACGATGAACGCTACGTAAGGCTTGGACTGTCGCCCCGTTGGAACCACGAGTTTCTCTACCTGCTCACGATGATTCACGGGGCCGACTTTCACGAGACCAACCGCAGCGCAGCCTGGGACGAGGACGGCCTGCGCGCATCGGTCTCTTACATCCGCGACTGGATTGGGGACAGCAACAGCGGCGTCTCGTACGAGGACGCCTTCGCCGCACGCTACCTCTACGACCCCAAGTACCAGCTGCTGATGCGCGAGCGCATACGGTTTGCCTACGTGCGCGCAAGCCAGCTCTTCCGCTATACCGACAGCCAGCGGCAACGAATCGACTACCGCTGGGTACGCGGTGATCACGGCATTCCGGTGCTCGAGAACGTGGTCTACGTAGGGATGCCGCAGAACTCACCCAACCGCCGCGGCGCCCAGGACTTTGTCGAATGGCTGCTGCAGGCGGAGACTCACGGCGAAATCCTGGAGAGCGTGCGGGCCAAGCGGATCCCGGATTTTGGAATAGCCGGCGGCTTCTCGGCAATTCCCGAGGTCAACGAACGCCACTTCCCACGCTACTACCCCGCCCTGCTCGGTCGCATCGCGCGCGAAGATATGCTCGCCTTCCCGCATCGCGTCCCGCGCCACTGGCACGCGCTGCGCACTGAGGTCGTTGAGCCGTGGCTGAACCGGGAAGCCTCGGGGCTGCCCCAGCCTCGGCCTTTGCACGAGGAGATCAGGCTCTGGCTGCTGCAGCGCGGTTGAGTGGCTGCTGCAGCCGGCTCAGCACCGGCGCTAACCGCAAACCAAATTCCGTTTGACAGGCCCACCGACGGGGGTTACTATGAACGACATAAGATAATCCCATCGTTTGGAGGTCCTGTTCTTCATGGCTACAGTCGAACTCAAATCCATCTCAAAGGTCTACGATGGAAATGTGCAGGCGGTGAAAGACGCCAACATTACCATCCAGGACAAGGAATTTGTCGTGCTCGTCGGTCCTTCCGGCTGCGGCAAAACCACCACTCTGCGCATGATCGCCGGCCTGGAGGACATCACGTCCGGCGAACTCACCATTGACGGCAAGATTGTCAACGACATCCCGCCCAAGGATCGCGACATCGCGATGGTCTTTCAGAACTACGCGCTCTACCCGCACATGACCGTGTACGACAACATGGCGTTCGGCTTGAAGATCCGCAAGTTCCGCAAAGAAGAGATCAAGGCGCGCGTCGACGAGGCGGCAAAGATCCTGGACATCGGTCAGCTGCTGGAGCGCAAGCCCAAGGCCCTCTCGGGTGGCCAGCGCCAGCGCGTAGCGGTTGGTCGTGCCATCGTGCGCAAACCAAAAGTCTTTCTCTTTGACGAACCACTGTCCAACCTCGACGCCAAGCTGCGCGTTCAGATGCGGGCTGAAATTTCGAGCCTGCACAACCGGCTTCAGGCAACCATGGTCTACGTTACCCATGACCAGGTGGAGGCCATGACCATGGGAGACAAGATCGTGGTCATGAAGGACGGCGTGATCCAGCAGATTGGCGATCCGCTGACCCTGTACAACTATCCGGTCAACCGGTTTGTGGCCGGTTTCATCGGCTCACCGGCAATGAACTTCATGACGGTAAAGATCGCTGAACAGGGCGGCAAATACTACGCAGTTGAGCCCAACTACCAGCTCGAAATCACCGGCAAGCAGGCCGAGATCGCGCGCGACTACGTCGGCCGCGAGCTGGTGCTCGGCATCCGCCCCGAGGACCTGACCTATGACCCATCGGCCAAAGACGGTGAGTGCGTCAAGGCCAACGTCGAGGTGGTCGAGCCGCTGGGCGCTGAGACCCACATCTTCGCCAACACCGGTGCGCACCAGTTCATTGCCCGGGTCAGTCCGGATGTCGACCCCAGAATCGGCGACGAGGTCCGCTTCGTCATGAAGATGAACAAACTGATCTTCTTCGACCTGGAAACCGAACAGGCGCTGTCGGTCGAGGCAGGCGCCAAAGCGTAGCCGCTACGGCAGAGCCGGCGCGCGGCGGGGAACCTTCCCGCTTGCGTGCCGGTTCCGCATACGCCGCGCCCGCGCAGGGAAAAGCTCCCGGACGGGATTGTATTCTGCGGCGCTTCCGATTATGCTGTAGAGTACAAAATGGAAACACTGAGAGGCTCGATGCGGCTTGAGTTGATCGCGACGCTCAACCGGCTGGTCGATCATACCGAAGAGATCTTCTTGCGCCTCGCGCGGCAGTGCCCACAGCTGCTCTCAGAGATGAGCGCGGGACTTAATCGCTCCGGCGAACTGCTGCAGGCTGTCGAGCGCGGACAGGAGGACGGATCGGACCAGACGTCGGGTATTGCCGCGGAGATCGCCGCCGCCCGGCGCCAGATCCAGGACGGCAGCGACCAGTTCGTCCGCATGCAGCAGGCCGATGACCAGTTTTTCGATCAGCTGGACGGGGCAATCCAGCGTCTGTCCGATCTCGAGAGCCAGATTGCCGAGATCAAGGAAGACTCAATTGAGATGGAGCTGGTGTCGCTGAACGCCATGACGGTGGCTCTCAAAGCCGGTCCGGCCGGGCTGGCCTTCTCTTACATCACCGAAGAGCTCAAACGCCTGTCGGCTCAGACAATCGAGCTGACCGACGAAATCACCCGCCGCGGCGAACGGCTTCGCACTGCGTTTGGCGCGTTCCGTGAGTCGCTGCATGAAACCCGTGATTTCCAGAGCCGGCTGTTCGCGGGACTGCGCGAAAAACTCACCGCCAGTTTTGACGAGCTCAACGAAGGGATCAGCTCCGTTGCGCAAACCATGAGCGGCATTCGCGGCCGGTCAATGCAGGTTGAAACCCCGCTACGCGCCATCATGGAAGAGATTCAGAGTCAGGACATCATCAAGCAGTCGGTCGAGCACGTCGTCATCTCGCTCAACGAAGTGCGCGAGCTCGAGGGCATTGAATCGGTGGAACACAAGCTGGACGAACTGGCGTTCTTCCGCCAGCTGCCCGATCTCTGCGGCAACGTGCTCGACGACGTCAGCGAGAGCATTCGGCGCAGCCTGACGCTGTTTCGGCAGCAGGCGGATGCCGCTCGTGCCATCATCGCTGAGGTTGAACAGCAACGCGAAGAGTTCATCGCTTCTCTGTCGCGTGATGATCAGACAGATTCGATGCGAGCTCGATTTGCCGGTGCTTCTACTCTGCTGGAGTCGCTGCTGCAGGATATCGACACCTCGATCCAGAAAAAGCGCGGGATTGCCGAGCAGAGCGCCTCGCTGATGCGTGAAGTCCGGGCCATGGAAGAGGACTTTCACTCCTTCGCCGGCCTCATCACGCGGTTTCACAGCGTTGATATTGCGTCTCGAATTGAGGTATCCAAGCAGGAAGTCCTGCAGCGCATGAGCGGGACGGTCGAACAGATGACAACCCTGACACAGAAGATCGATACCGACGTCGACACCGCGCTCGCCATCACCAAAGACTTCATCCAGTCGGTGAGCGGATCCATCAGCAACTACCAGGCCGTCGCCATGGACGAAGAACGGTTTGTCCTCGATTTCTCGGCCTCTATGCGGACTCGCTATCAGACGCTGTTTGCCGCAAACAGCGAGTTCTCCGAAGCGCTTGCCGGTTTCTCGCTGTTTACCAGGCGGTTCTTGTCCCTGTTTACGGAGACCGCCGAGGACGTCCTCCGCCTGGAGCAGCTGATCGAAGACATCACGCGGGTGAAAGAAACCCTGGCAGAGATCAAAACTGCCGCCGAACGCCGGATGGAGCCGCTCCTGCAGGAGGTCGGCCGGTCCGAATGGAGCGTAGGCAGCGAGCGCCTGCAGCGTATGATTGAGCGGTTCACCATTTTCACTCACAAGAAGCACGCCGGAGAGCTAGGGGGTTTCTCCGTCGAACAGGGTGCGGAGTCCGGAGAGATCACGTTCTTCTGAGCTGCCGCTTATCCAGATTACCCGGGCGCAGCAGCTGCAGCGCAGCAGCTGCAGCGCGGCCGCGCCACCGAGCGTCTCCGGAACGTGACTTCGACCGTGACCGGACGCAGCATGACGAACTCTGCAACACTAAAATGAGGGCAGGCGAAAAAGGTCGATGTATCGTCATTTCAACAACCGATTCGCGAAAGAGGTAGCCTTCCTGCATCCCGGGGAGTACTTCGCCACCGGTGATGACATTCTCATCTCCACCGTGCTCGGCAGCTGTATTGCCGTGGCTCTCTACGATCGCCGCAACTCTATCGGCGGGCTCAATCATTTCATGCTGCCCGGATCGGTCGGCCGCAACGGTGATGCCGTGGCCAGCGAGACCGGCAAGTACGGCATGTACGCCATGGAACTGCTCATCAACCAGATGAT
>PWMO01000116.1 GCA_003558175.1 Spirochaetaceae bacterium | reverse complement strand
TAGAAGAGCAGCACCCCGGCTGCGTGGCGCGCCTCGGTCGGCAGCGCGGCCGGCTGCATATTCGCTCCGTCTCCGTCGGACTCGGCTGCGTTGAGCGCCTGCAGCACGCCGCGCAGCCGCGCTTCGAGGCGGCGCCTTCCGTCTTGCCCGAACACGGTCACCAACCGGTGGTCGGACTGCTGCTGCAGCGCCTCCAGATAGGCGTCGGCATCGCCGAGGGCACGCAGAACGGCGCGTCGCGTCCGGCTCCCGGCGGCGGTTGCCACCCAGCGGTAGAGCGCGTAGCGTGCGAGGCGCCGCGGGTTGTCTGCGGCCGGATCGCGTGGCAAGCCCGGCGCAGGTTTCTCCGTAGCGGAGTCCTCGAGTGCGGGGTCGTCGAGCTCGCCGTTCTCGAGATAGAGCGCCATCAAGCGCTCACCCACGGCGCTCACCGCGCGAGTGTTGGGTGCCAGCTCCCGTTCGCGCAGCATCGCGCGCCGGATCCGCATGCGCGTAAGCGGAGATGCGTTGAGCTCCGATGGAAACGGCGGCAGCAGTACATCCTGCAGCATCTCCAGCAGACCGTGTATTCGGTACGCCAGCGTGGTTTCCGGCGAGTAGAGGTGTTGCAGCAGGTCGAGCGCCGGGTCCGGTGGAACGTAGGCAAAATCGCGGATGCGGGCGGTCTCCCGCGGGGTCAGTTTGAGTTCCGGCGGCACGTAGTAGTTGTAGCGCGAAACGACCGCTGCCGCCGGAAGCCCCTCGTAGGCGTCGGCGGCAAAGCGGTTGTGCCACAACAGCACGGTGAGCTGCGGTGCGATCTCCAGCGCTGCCTTGAGGTAGCCGCCGGCGGAGACCTGCGACGTTGGTTCCGGCTGCACCACAACCAGCAGCGTCTGCATGTAGGGCAGGAAGGCCAGGTTTTCGGCGCGGCTGATGCCGGCCGGCATATCAAAGATCAGCAGATCGTAGTTTGCATCAAGCTCGGCGGCAAAACGGTGGAACAGGGCGCTGCGCAGCGCTTCGCTCTCACCCTGCTGCAGCTTCTGCCGCGGAAACAGCAGGTTGAAGTTGGGAAAGAGCGGCACGGTGTACGGCGCTGCGGATTGGGCGTCAGGATCGATCTGCGGCGGCACCGCGTCAAGCGTTTCCGGCGCCACGTCGAGAATGACGGCGATATTGGACAGCGGATCGAGATCCACCAGCGCTACGCGCAGTCCGCGTCGGGCACTCAACAGTCCAAGGTTCAGCGCGGTTGTTGACTTTCCTACGCCACCCTTCCCGGAGCCAATGGCTACACTTTTGCGTACCAGCGGCGCAACCGCGGCCGGCGCCTGCTCTTCGAGAGTCTGCATCGCCCCCAGTATAGCGGAATGAACGGACGTCGCAATAGTGTTTCGGATATCCGGCATGACGCAGTATATTATGAGCAGGAAGGAGTACAACAGGAGGACAAGTGATATGGCACGCAATGGATGGCGCACAGCGTTCTGGGTGCTGCTGGGTGCGGTGTCGCTGCTTGCAACGGGGTTTTTTGTCGGTCGGTCGCACGACCGCAGCCCAGCGGAGATGGTGTGGTCCGACGCTGCGTCGGGCGCAGCGCGTCATGAAGTAGAGCAAAGTCCCGGATTAGCGCAAAGCCTCGCCGGAATGGACTATCCGGGGAGCAACCGCACCGTTTCGGGATCACAGACGGTAGAACGCACGCCTGCGCAGTACCGTCCGACACCGTCGGCTGAGGTGTTGCCGTCGGGGACGCCGCTATCGTTTCGCGAGGTGGCGCAGCAGGTGTTGCCGGTTGTGGTGGAGATAAACACCGTCGAGGTGATCAGGCAACCGGTACCCCGCTTTCAATCGCCGTGGGACTTCTTCTTCAGTCCGCGTCAGCAGCAGGAGCCTGAAGAACGGGAGTTCCGCCGCCCCGGTCTCGGATCGGGGGTGATCGTACGCCGCGAAGGCGCGACGGTCTACGTGTTGACCAACAACCATGTAGTGGGTGACGCGCGAGAAATCAGCGTCAAGCTGTACGACGGACGAGACTTCGAGGGTGAGATTGTCGGCAAGGACTCTCGCACCGACCTCGCGCTGGTCAAGTTTGAGACGCGCGACGAAGTCCCGATCGCCCGGCTTGGTGACTCAGACTCGCTCTATGTCGGAGACTGGGTCCTGGCGGTGGGCAATCCGCTGGGATTTGAATCCACGGTGACCGCAGGGATCGTCAGCGCGCTTGGCAGGCGCCCGCAGCCGGGCTCACCGATTGCCGGCTTCACCGACTACATTCAGACCGACGCGTCAATCAACCCGGGAAACTCCGGCGGAGCGCTGGCGGATATCAACGGCAATATCGTTGGCATCAATACCTGGATTGCGTCGCGTACCGGCGGCAGCGTGGGACTTGGCTTTGCCATTCCCATCAATAACGCTAAGCGCGCTATAGACGATTTCATCGAAACCGGAAGCATTGCCTACGGATGGCTCGGCGTTTCTATCCAGGACATCAGCCCGCAAAGCATGCCGGACCTGGCGGAAGACCTTGCAGTTGCGGACCGGCAAGGCGCACTGGTAATGAACGTGCACCGCAACTCGCCGGCCGCCACCGCGGGTATCCGGCCGGGAGATTTCGTGGTACAAATTGATGATACGCCGATCACCGACTCCACGCAGATGACACGCGTGGTGGGCAACATTCAGCCGGGACGGCGCGCCGCATTCGCGCTGATTCGTGACGGCCGGCGGATGACCGTCACTGTTACGCTTGACCGGCGTGGCACTGAGGACGAGGTGGCCGCTCCATCGGGCATGTGGCCCGGCATGGCGATTGTGCCGCTGACCGACGCGATGCGTGAAGCACGCAACATAGAAGAAGACATCAGCGGCGTCTTGATCGCCTCGGTGATGCAGGACGGCCCGGCGGCAATCGCCGGACTGCGCAACGGTGACGTCGTTACTCAGGTCAACGACACGCACGTTCGTTCGGCTCGCGAGTTCTATCGAGCGCTGGCGGATGCGCGCGGCGAGATTCTCTTCCGCGTCAATCGTCAGGGTGTGCGAGTCGTGGTCGGTATGGACGCGCTCTAAAGAGGGCGTGCCGGTGCCGGCCCCGGTGGCCGGCGCCATTGGCCGGGATTGCCCGCGTCGCTGCGCCGGCGCGGGAAGGATCGGCCGGCGTCAGTGAAGACGGCAGCGACATGTGTGACAGCTGAGGAGGTTCTCCGACCAGATGGCAGTTCAATACCACGACTACTACGCAACACTTGGGGTGGACCGTTCGGCCACACCGGAAGAGATACACGCCGCCTATCGCAAGCTGGCGCGCAAGTATCATCCTGACGTCAACAAAGACCCGGGAGCCGAGCAGAAGTTCAAAGAGCTCAACGAAGCGTACGAAGTTCTGAAGGATCCGGAAAAACGGCGCCGCTACGATGCGCTCGGAGCCAACTGGCAGGCCGGGCAGGATTTTCGGCCGCCTCCCGGCTGGGAAGGCTTCGGCGCCGGTTCGCGCGCAGGTGGTGCGTATCAACAGCCCGGCGGCTTTGAGCAGACGTTTCACTTCACCGGATTTGGCGATGACGACTCGTTCGACTTTTTCGGCGGGTTCAGTGACTTTTTTCAGTCGCTCTTTGGTGGAGGCCGCGGCGGATTTGGCGGCGGCTTTGAGTCAGCAGAGGGCGGCGCGACGCGGCAGTCGCAACGGCAGCCTGGCGGTTTCGGTGCCTTCGGCGGCGGATATGCCGGGACACAGAATCGGCCGGAACACCACGAAGCCGAGATTTCCATGCCGCTTGAAGAAGCGTATCGCGGCGGAAAACGCACGGTTTCGCTCACCATTGACGAACCGGGCCCCGGCGGCGTGATGCAGCGTAAGCAGAAGAGCTATGAGGTGACCATACCGCCGGGCATCCAGGACGGCAGAAGATTGCGTCTCGGCGGTCAGGGCGGCCGAGGCCCGGGCGGTACGGCGGGAGACCTCTATCTCAAGATTCGCATTGCTCCCCACCCGCGCTTTCGTATCAACGGTGCCGACCTCGAGGCTGACCTTCCGGTGACGCCGTGGGAAGCTGCACTGGGTTCGAAAGTGTCGGTGCCGCTGGTCGAGGGAACGGCGCAGGTTACGGTGCCCGAGGGCAGTCAGAGCGGCAAGCGGCTGCGACTCAAGGGAAAGGGCCTGCGGCGTGAAGGCAAGGAGCGCGGCGATCTCTACCTGACTATCAGGATTGTGACACCGGAGCGCCTCAGCAAAGAGGAGCGTGAGCTGTTGAAGCGGCTGGCTGAAGTCTCGACCTTCAACCCGCGCACGCCCTGAGATCCCGCCTGACCGTGGACTCGGTGACCGACCACGCGTCGCGCGCACGATATGTTCCAAGGAGCCTATGTATGACCAGCCAGGAGAAACGCGAAGCCCGCCGCGCCGCGGCAGGCAAACCGCTCGCCGGGAAGGTTGCCCTAATCACCGGATCGAGCCGCGGTATCGGCCGCGAGACGGCGATCCTGTTTGCCGAGGCCGGCGCGATCGTGGTGCTGAACGGTCGGGACGAAGCGAGGCTGGCAGACACCGCCGGACTGCTGCGCGAGCGCGGTTTTTCGGTCTCTACTGCAGCCGCCGACGTTACCGACGCGGAGCAGTGTCGCGCCATGGTGGAGCGCGTGCTGGGCGAATACGGCCGACTGGACATTCTGGTCAACAACGCCGGCATTTCGATGCGCGGATCGTTCGCCGAGCTGGACCCAGGCGTCATCGAGACGGTAACCCGCACCAACGTCGTGGGAGCAGCGCTGCCGACCCGCTACGCCGTGGACGCCATCACCCGCTCTCGCGGCAGCATTGTCTTCATTTCCAGTCTGGCGGGCGTGCGCGGGTTTGCCGGTGTTTCCATCTACTCCGCGGCCAAAATGGCACTGACCGGCCTTGCTGAGTCGTTGCACGTCGAGCTAACCGCTTCCGGAGTGCACGTTGGGGTGCTGTTTGTTGCATTCACTGAGAATGACCCCGACAAGACCGTCATGGGGGCCGACGGCAAACCGGTGCGCATCTCTCGCAGAGCTTCCACCACACAGCGGCAGGTGGCGGTTCAGCTGCTGCGTATGATCAGACGCCGCCGTCGCAAGGTCTACGTGACCGCTGCCGGAAAATATCTTGCCTTCATGCAGCGCTACTTCCCTCGGTTGACGGACGCCGTAATTCTGCGCTCACGGGGCCGGATTCACCAGGCTTCGCGCCGCCAGTAGCCGACGCGCGGCGGAGGGCACCACGGCAAACCAAAACGCGATGGGTCAAAACGACGCAGTTTTTCACTCGTCTGGTCGAGGGTGAGTCATTTTGCTTCTGCGCAATGGATACCTGGCCGGGAGCAAACGGCAGTGCTGTGAGAGTGTCTGTGTAAGCGATTATCAGTAAACGAGTTAGACAGCGTTCTGCAGCGCAATGACCCGGCTGATTGGCACGCTGATTGCTATATGTGAATTGCCATAAGCGAAGGAGTTTTGGAAGAACAGTTCTATCTCACGTGAAAGGTTGAAGGAGAATCAGCCAATGAAGAAGCAGCTCTTGTTTGACGAGCAGGCTCGTGCATCGCTGATGCGGGGCGTGACCAGACTCGCGAACGCGGTACGGGTTACCCTTGGGCCCAAGGGGCGCAACGTAATCATCGACAAAAAGTGGGGTGCTCCCACGGTCACCAACGACGGCGTCACCATCGCCAAAGAGATTGAGCTCGAAGATCGCTTCGAGAACAT
>PWMO01000010.1 GCA_003558175.1 Spirochaetaceae bacterium | reverse complement strand
TTGGTCTTTGCGTGTCGCGTTTCCGGGCGGTGTGTTTCCGGGTCTGGTGGGTCAATCGTCCTGTGGTTCTGGAACCAGGGTGAGGCGGCGCCGTCTGTGCTTGTGGCGCGGGATGCCGTGGCGGCGGAAATCGAGGATACTCTGTTCAAAGCAGTTCAGCAGTCGGTCGGTCATGGCGTCGACGGACCACTCTTCGGCCTTCTGCAGCGCCTCGGCCTTCTTCCTGCGATAGAGCCGGCTGTTGGACAGTAGTTCGTTCACGTACCAGCAGAACTCCGGTACGGCCAGGCTGGTCAGCACCCCGCCGCGACCGTCTGAGAGCATGTCGGCAACACCCATTGCGTCAACGGCAACACACGGCGTTCCGGCAGCCATGGCTTCCAGCAGTACCAGTCCCTGCGTCTCGGTTACCGACGCAAACACAAACAGCTCGCTCATGTGAATGATGCTGAAGACCAGCTCCCGCTTGACATAGCCGGTAAAGGTAACCGCATCGGTCACGCCGAGTTTCTGGACATCCTTCACCAGCCGCGGACGGTCGGGGCCGTCGCCAACAATTACCAGGTGCAGATCGTCGCGCACCAGACGCAGATCGGCCAGCACCTGCAGCAGGAAGGCGATGTTCTTCTCACGTCCCAGCCGCCCAACGACGACCAGCAGCTTCTTGTCCGCAGGCAGGTTGAGTTTGCGGCGCAGGACGTCCGACGGCACGTACTCCCGGTCGGGGATGAAGTCAATGCCGGTAGGGATGATGTCGATTGGCGCGTCCACCCCGTAGCCGATTATCTCGTCCTTGATCCGTATGCTGGGTGAGACAATCCGCTGACAGCGGCCGCAGAACTTACGCGAGATCCAGCGGACGAGACGAGTGGAAAGCGCGCGCGGCAGCGGCATGTAGTGCGTGTATTCCATGAACAGCGTGTGGTAGGTGTGCACATGCGGTATGCGGTACCACCAGCTGAGGATCAGTGCGTATGCCCCCGTGTTTGCGGGAACCTGTGAATGAATGACGTCCACGTTGAGGCTGCGGAATTGCCGCCAGAGCTTGAGCGAGGGGAAGACGAAGCGGCGCTCGCGCATCATCGGGAAAAAATAGCGTACCGACGGAAAGCGGAACACGTGCGGATCGCTGCCCGGATTGCGATTGTAGTCCGGGCAGAAGAGATATACCGTGTGCCCGCGCTGCTGCAGCTGACGGCGGAACAGGTCAATGGATGTGATAACCCCGTTTATCTCGGGGCGGTAGGTGTCGGTGAATATGGCTATTGTCATGTGTTCCGTATGCTCTCTGCGGTTCGGTTCCCGACCCGGCGATGCGTTTCACGCGCCGCCATGACGAGCATCTGAAGGCGGTTCTCGATGTTGGCAAAGCTGGTGTCCGGGTCGTAGTCCAGTGAGACAACGTGGATGTCCGGATACCGTTTCTTGATCACCTTTACCATCCCTCGACCCGAAATGTGGTTGGGCAGACACCCAAACGGATTGACGATCACAAACGCGTTCACCCCGTGATGCGCCATGTGCATGATCTCGGCGGGAATCAGCCAGCCTTCGCCGGAAATGAACGTACGGTCAATAATGCCGTCCACGTACGGTACCAGATCGTGCACGTTGCCGGGCGGCTCGTAGCAGGTAAAGGCACTCATCACCTCCTGCACCTTGCGCTCGACAAAATCGTAGGTCTTTTCCGCAATACCGGCCAGCGCCGTCTTGAGCAGCGGCAGCGGAGCGAGATTACGGTCACCCAGTTCACGGTCTATTATATTATGCCTGCGGAAGAAATCAACCATGCCCGGGATGACGGTCTCCATGCCGTTGGCTTCAAGATACCGCGCTACGTTTCCGTTGGCGGTCGGATGGTACTTCATCAGGATCTCACCGGTGATGCCGACCCGGGGCCTGCGTCCCGCTGTGTCGACCGGCACCGCGTTGAAGGCCGCCACCGAACGCTCGAGCGCCCGCAACCCCTGCTTCCAGTCCTTCTCAAGCGCGCGGCAGAGGTCGGCCAGGCTGCGATCAAACGTCGCGTCTACGGAGCCGGCAACGCGCTCGTACGGCCGCAGCCGGTGCCTCATCAGCTCGAGCCCGTCAAGCATCGAGAGCGCCCACAGCGAGCGGATCTGGAACAGCGGCCCGGCCTGGAACCCGGGATGCAGCCGCTTGGGGTCATCTCCGGTGGTGACGATGGGCACATCGGGGTACCCCGCCTCGTCGAGTGCTTTGCGCGCCAGGCCGGCGTACTGCCCGGCGCGGCAGGCGTCGCAGTTTTTTGCCAGGCCGACTGCGACCTGCGAAGGATCGGCTCCGGTCTTTTCGAGCCACGCCAGAACCTCGCCGATATTGATCTGTGCCGGGAAACAGATGTCGTTGTGCACGTAGCGCTTGCCGAGGGCAAACGCACGATCGTCCGCCATGTCGGCTACCGCGATGCGCAGGTTTTCTTTTTTCAGCACGGAACTCATCACGCGTGAGAAACCCGGGGAGAGGTTGGGAGAGATGATGGTGCGGACGGCGCGGTCCTGTTTGCGGTAGGAGACCGGGAACGCTTTGGGCAGCGCTCTGGTTTTTCCCGGCCCGCGTTTGGCGCGCTCGGCGCGCACCGTCTCAACAAACGATCGCACCCGGATGTTCATCGGGCCGGTGGCCTCGCCCTCATCCAGCTTGAGCGACAGCAGCTGCTTGCCGGAGCTCTCGCGCAGCACGCGCGCCATCTCGTCGGTGATGACTGCATCGTGGCCGCAGCCAAAGCTCACGATCTGCGCCAGCTCGATATTTGGGTGTTCTGCCGCCGAAAGCGCCGCGCTGATCATGCGCGTGTGCAGCGGCACGTAGGTTTCCATCCGGCTTTGGCGCAGGTCGTGCCGGTGCAGGTCGGCGATCCCCTCCAGCGTCAGCACCGGGATACCGAGCTGCGTGAAGCAGCGCGCCAGGTTGTGATTGACCAGGGTGTCGGCGTGGTAGGGCCGCCCGGCGATCAGAACGGCAAAGTCGTTGCTGCCCTCGAGCGAGGCCAGGATCCGCCGCCCTTCGTCGGCCATCGCGCGCTTGAACGCCGCGAGGCTGTGTTCCGCCAGCCGTATCGCCTGCGCGGCCTTCCCACCCCCAATGCCGAACGCCGACTCCAGAAACATACGGGTCTGCGTGCGCCGCCGTTTCACGTCGTACCAGTGGAATACCGGGTAATCCATGCGCACGCCGTGGCGTCGCGCCGGCTCGTCGCTCTCGTTCACGATCATCGGGTAGCCCTGGACAACCGGGCAGACCGCCCCCGAAGCGGCGTCTTTGACCTCGGTCGGCATGCGAATCATCATCGGCATGAAGATGCGGTCGACGCGTCGCTGAACGAGGTCGTTGACGTGGCCGTGCGCCAGCTTTGCCGGAAAGCAGATGGTGTCGGAAGGAACGCAGGCCAGCCCGCCCTCAAACAGCGCGTAGTTGGAAGGCCGCGAGATGACCACTTCGAAGCCGAGCGATGCAAACAGCGCGTGCCAGTAGGGCAGGCTCTGCCAGAACTCGATCGTCCGCGGAATGCCGATGCGCAAGGCGCGCCCGTCGAACCCTGCGCTCGTCTTGCGACGGGCCAGAGGTGTATGCCCCTCGGGAAGAAAGCTGCGGCTGATCAGGCGGTTGTGCAGGCCGATCATGTCGGGCACCTGCGACCCGCTGCGGGCGGCTTCTCGAGCCCGGCGCTGCACGTCGGGGTCTGTGGCGTCGCCGACTACTTCGCCCCGCTCACAGCGGTTGCCGGTGACAAAGCGGTGCCCATCGGAAAACTCGATCACGGTGCGCATGCAGTTGTTGGAGCAGAACGGGCAGACAACTCCCGGCTGCTTGCGGTAGCTGAACGCTTCCAGTGAATCCAGACCCAGGAAGCTGCTCTGCGATTGCCCGCCGGCCTTCATGTGTGCCCTGGTCAGCAAGGCAATGCCGATGGCACCCATGTGCCCCGGAAGATCGGGGCGGACCACCTCGCATTCCGCGTACTGCTCAAAGGCGCGCAGTACCGCATCGTTGGCAAACGTACCTCCCTGGACGACGATCCGTGAACCGAGTGCCGCCGCGTTGGGTACTCGCACCACCTTGGTGAAGACGTTCTCGATGATAGAGCGGCAGATACCCGCCAGAATGTCCTCGGTGCTCTTGCCGTTTTTCTGTTCGGTTATGATGGAGGAGTTCATGAACACCGTGCAGCGGCTTCCCAGCCGGCTTGGTGCGTCGGAGCGAAAGGCCAGCGTGGCGATCTGGTCTACCGGGATGCCGAGGCTCTTGCCGTAGGTCTCGATGAAGCTGCCGCAGCCGGCCGAGCACGCCTCGTTCAGCACGATGCCGGTGACTATCCCGTCACGGATGAAGATCGCCTTCATGTCCTGACCGCCGATGTCGAGGATGAAGCTGACGTCGGGAGCGATGCGCTGCGCAGCGTAGGCGTGCGCCACGGTCTCTACGGTGTGGTAGTCGGCGCGAAATGCGTCGGCAAACAGCTTCTCACCGTAGCCGGTGGTACCGACGCCCAGGATCTGGAGATCCACCCCGGCGTTGCGGTAGGTGTCGCGCATACTGATCAACGCCTGCTTGATCACGTCGAGCGGTTCGCCGCGGTTGCCGGCGTAGAAGGTGTTGATCACCTGTTCATCGTCGTCAAGCAGCACGAACTTGGTTGTGGTGGACCCGGCGTCGATGCCGAGCCAGGCAGACAGGGTGGTGCCGGGTCGATACTCCACCGGCCGGAACTGCGCGCGTGCGTGGCGGCGCTGGAACTGCTCCCGCTCGGCGGGGTTGGCAAAGAAGCGCAGATTCTCCCGGGTTCCCGGCTCTGCCGGTGATCCGCCGTCGGCGCCGTCGGCGATCCGCCGCTTCAGGCGCCGCAGACCTTCATCCGCAACGTAGCGGCTCTCGCGGTCTCCAAACAGCGCGCCAATCGCGAGCGCGGCCCCGTGGGCCACCATGGTCTCCGGCCCTTCGGGAACGACCACCGCGTCCCCCTCAAGGCCCAGCCGCTCGGCAAACACCTCTACCAGGCGCGGATTGAAGGTGAGCGGGCCGCCCTCAAACAGCACCGGCGCCACGATTTCCATCCCCTGCGCCAGCCCGCCCACGGTCTGTTTGACCAGCGCGTGAAACGTAGACAGCGCAATATCTTCACGGCTGACGCCCTGGTTGAGCAGCGGCTGGATGTCCGTCTTGGCAAATACGCCGCAGCGCCCGGAGATATCGTAGACGTGGCGGCCTGCCGCGGCCAGCTGGTTGAAGTCTTCTGTGCGTACGCCGAGCAGCTCGGCTACCTGGTCGACAAACGCCCCGGTGCCGCCGGCGCAGCTGCCGTTCATGCGCATGTCCGAGGCAACGAGCTCTCCGCTGCGTTCGTCATGGCGGAAGAACACCACCTTGGCGTCCTGCCCGCCGAGCTCAATTGCAACCCGGGTCTGCGGGTAGAAGCGCGAGACGGCGATAGAGTTGGCAACCACCTCCTGAACGAAGAACGCCTCGAGCTCCGCGGCAATCTGCGTGCCGCCGGAACCGCAGACCGCCAGGGCACAGTCGGTACCGACTCGGCGGTGTGCATCCTCCAGCATGGTGACCACGGTGCGGCTCTGCTCGGCGTTGTGCCTGCGGTAGTCGCTGTGGATAACCTCCCGGCCCCAGGGGTCGATGACAACGACCTTGACCGTTGTCGACCCCACATCAAGGCCCATCCAGTACCGGTGCTCTCTCATACCACCATATCCT
>PWMO01000450.1 GCA_003558175.1 Spirochaetaceae bacterium | reverse complement strand
GCTGAAATCGTGCAACATCGGCCAACCTCCCGTCTCGCACCGAGTGCCGTTGCGATTGAGTCGGATAATCAGAATCGGTTTCGTTCGGCAAAAACCATTAAAAACCGGAATTATCCCGCTGTCAACGTTTTCGAAGTGGCGCCGCCGAGCGTGCTGGAAACAGCGCCGCACATCCGATGTGCGGCGCGCTTGCCGCACCGGGCGCGCCCGCGTTACGATGCGCCATGGATTCCGTCCCGGACACCGTTATTCCGGCCGCGGGCGCGTCTCAGCGGATGGGGCAATGGAAGCCGGCGCTGCCGTGGCGCGGCGGCTGGGTGGTTGACGCCGTGGTGGCGTGCGCGCGGGACGCCGGTTCACGCGTGGTGGTGGTGGCGCACGACAACCGGTTGGCACTGCGTTACGGCTCGCGCCCGGACGTCGTAACGGTTCTGAATCCGGCGCCGCAACACGGCATGTTCTCTTCGATCAAGTGCGGGGTCGAGGCGGTTCGGACCGCCTGGGCATTTGTGCTGCCCGCCGACATGCCGCTCGTTCCCGCTGCCGCATTTGCAGCGCTGTTGGATGCCGCGCGCAGGCACGGTTTGCCGCGCGAAGCGGACGCCGCCGGACCGCCGGATCGTCCCGTCGGGCCGGCACGCCCGTTCAGGCCGGTCTACGGCGATGCACCCGGCCACCCCGTACTGCTGCCACCGGCGCTACTCGAGCGGGTACGCATGCTGCCGCCGGCCGCCACCATGCGCGACGCACTGGCAAACTTCAGCATGGTTGAAGTGCCGCTGGAGGACCCCGGTGTCACTATCGATCTCGATACCATCGAGCAATACCGGGAGTACCGCTGAGCGCCGCGGGCGCAACGGTTGGGGGCCGCGAGCGGTGTGCGGCCGGGTGGATGTGCAGCCGGGTGGATTCTGCGGCCGCCTTGCCTGAGCGCGCACCGTTGCAGTAGGATGGCTGCATTACAGAAACTCTGGAGGCATTGATGCGTAATCATCCCGCGCACGATACCAGGAAACGATTTATCGGCAGCCGCGTTCCCCGCAGCCAGGTTAGCCGGAGCGGCGTTTCCCGCAGCGCCGTCGGCAAGACCCGGGCTGCAGCGTGCATCGTGACCATACTCGCGCTCACCCTGATTGCTGCACCCGGCGTCCAGTCCAGGCCCATGGCGGAGGACCTGCCGACTATGACGGTAGTGGACGCCGTCGGGCGTGAGGTAATCATGCCGCAACCGGCGGAACGAATCGCCATGGCCGGCCGGGCCGTTCTGATGCTGGCGGACGCGCTGTATCTCTTCCCCGGCGCCTCTGAACGGCTGGTAGGCGTGGGCAGTATCACGCAGGGCAAGGGAAACTTCCTCAAGGCCATCGATCCTCACTATCGCGACAACACCACCATTTTCAGCTCCACGGTAGGCCCGGAGCAGATTGCCGCGGTTCGCCCGGATGTGGTGATTCTGAAGCGCATCATGCGCAACGAGATTGGCGAGGGGCTGGAACAGCTCGGAATCCCGGTTGTCTACGTTGATCTCGAAACTCCGGCGCAGTACGAACGCGACCTCCAGATCCTGGGCCGGATTATGGAGAACCGCAACCGTTCCGAAGAGCTTGTCGACTACTTCCGCAGCGTACGGTCGGGTGTGCAGCAGCGCACGGACGCGCTCGACCCAACCGTGATGCCACGCGTATTGCTGCTCTCGTACACCGAGAGCGGTGGCGAACCGGTATTCGCGATACCGCCATCGAGCTGGATCCAGACCGACCTGGTGCACATGGCCGGTGGAGTCCCGGTGTGGACCGATACGCATCCCGGCGGCGGATGGGCTCCGGTGGGCTTTGAACAGATCGCAGCGTGGGACCCTGACGTGATCATACTGGTTGCGTATCGCCAGGGTGTAGACAGGGTAAAGCAACGCGTGCTCTCCAGACCCGAGTGGCGCCAACTGAGAGCGGCACAACACGACGCAGTCTACGGCTTCCCGGCCGATTTCTACAGTTGGGACCAGCCGGACGTACGCTGGCTGCTGGGGCTGCAGTGGCTTGCGACCCGCCTGCAGCCGGAACTCTTCGCCGACCTCGACATGCACTCAGAGATGCGCCGGTTCTTCCGCTTTCTCTACTCATTGACCGACGAGGAGATCGACGAAGTGATCGTTCCATTGCTTGAAGGTGACCTCCACTGAAGACTCAAGCGGCTGCAGCGGCTGTACCAGCGGTCGAGCGCCATCTCGGGCGTCGCGCGGCGCTCGTGGTGGCCTTGACGGTTGCCGTGATTGCGGCCGCCTTTCTCATCGGGCGGTACCCGCAACCGGGGTTCATGCCACCGGCACTCCTGCTCGATGACCCGCTGGCGCGGCGCGTACTGTTCGGGCTGCGGTTGCCGCGCGTGCTTGCAGCGGTGCTGGTGGGCGCAGCGCTGGCGGGTGCAGGCACCGTGCTGCAGATGCTGTTTGCCAACCCATTGGTGGAGCCGGGACTGGTGGGGGTGACGCAGGGCGCGGCGTTTGGTGCCGCCCTGGCCATCATCGCGTTTTCGGCGCAGCCGGTCGTGGTGCAGATTTCGGCGGCGCTCTTTGCCGCCGCCGGGCTGGCGCTCTCGTACCGGCTCGCGCGCGGCATCCGATTCGGCGGCTGGGTGCTGCGCCTGATCCTGGCCGGGATCGCGGTTTCGGCGGTCTATTCGTCGGGCGTCGGCATCCTGAAGTACGTGGCCGACCCGATGGATCAGCTGCCGGCAATCACCTTCTGGATGCTGGGCGGCCTCTGGTCGGTTGGCTGGCGCGAGTTGGGATTCCTGCTGCCGACGGTGCTGCCCTCGCTGGCCATACTGCTCGCGATGCGCTGGCGGGCCAACCTGCTATCGTTGCACGATCGCGTAGCGTTTTCGCTGGGTACCGTTCCGGGGCGGGAACGGTTGCTGCTGATTGCGGCGGCCACTCTGGCTACCGCGGCGGCAACCTCCATCGCCGGCATCGTGGGCTGGGTCGGACTGTTGATCCCGCACATCACGCGGCGCCTCTTTCGCGCCGACGGCCGCTGGTCCATCCCGATGTCGCTGCTGATTGGGAGTTCGTTTGTTGTTTTCTGCGACGCGCTCGGCCGAACGCTGCTTCCGGGCGAGATTCCACTGGGCATCCTGACATCGTTGTTTGGAGCTGCCGGGTTCGCACTGCTGCTGTTGCGGCCCGGCTTTCGGATCGAGCGATGAGGGAGGCGGATCGAACGATGAGGAAGCGCGCCGGGGAACGCGAGTCGGACGCGCAGCTGCAGCAGGACGCACGGCGGATTCTGACGCTCGCAGGAGTTGAGTTCGCCTATGAGGGCACGGCCGAGCCGGTGCTCCGCGGCATTGACTTTGCGGTTCGCACCGGGTCGGTGACTGCGCTGCTGGGACCCAACGGCTCCGGCAAGACCACGCTGCTCAACCTCTGCCTGGGGTGGCTCAAACCGCAGCGCGGCGCGGTGCAGCTGCGCGGCACAGCGCTCGATCGCATTCCCCGCAGGCAGATGGGGCGCACCATGTCGCTCGTGCCGCAGGACGAGCACCTGCCGTTTGAGTACTCGGTGCTGGAATACGTGCTGCTCGGACGGGCGCCCTATCTGACTACCCTGCAGCTCCCGGACGAGACTCACGTCGCAGCGGCCCGGAGCGCGCTGGCAACCGTCGGCGCGGCGCAGTGGGCGCAGCGCAGTATCACCACCCTCAGTGCCGGGGAAAAACAGCTCGTGATGACCGCGCGCTCGCTGGCGCAGGAGCCGCAGCTGCTGCTATTGGACGAGCCGACGTCGCACCTCGACCTGGCCAACACCGTCCGGCTGCTGGACTGCATCGCGATGCTGGCAGACGCCGGTGTTACCGTGCTGCTCACCACCCACGACCCGCACGTCGCCTCAGCCTGTGCTACTGAAGTGGCCCTGATGCGAGAAGGAAGGATCCTTTTTGACGGACCGACGGCTGAGTCGCTGACCACCGAGCGCCTCAGCGCCACCTACGGCATCGATGTCGAAGTGCACCAGATTGAACGCCATCGCGTGGTTACCTACGGCAAGCCGTCGACCGACGCATCCTGAGCCAACGCACTTCTGCTACGTGGATTCGCTGGTCGCCGGGCGTTACCCGGCCAGCGCGATCAGCACCCCGGCCGCAATTGCTGAGCCGATGGCGCCTGCCACGTTGGGCCCCATGGCGTTCATCAACAGGAAGTTGCGCGGATTCTCCTGCTGGCCGAGCTTCTGCACCACCCGCGCAGCCATGGGAACCGCGGAAACGCCCGCCGCGCCAATCATCGGGTTGATCTTCCCGCCGGAGAACAGGTACATCAGCTTGCCCAGCAACACCCCGGCTGCGGTGCCAATGGCAAACGCCACCAGCCCGAGGGCGATGATCTGGATTGTGCTGACGGTAAGAAACTCCGCTGCGGACATGCGGCTGCCGATGCCCACCCCCAGAAATATGGTGACAATGTTGATCAGCTCGTTCTGGGCCGTTTTGGACAGCCGCTCGACTACCCCCGACTCGCGAAACAGGTTTCCCAGCATCAGCATCCCGATCAATGGCGTAGACGCCGGCACCGCAAGCGTGGCAACCAGCGTGGTGGCAATCGGGAAGAGGATCTTGACGCGCTGCGACACCGGCTTGATGTCTTCCATGACGACCAGTCGTTCTCTGCGCGTGGTCAGTAGACGAATGATCGGCGGCTGGATGATGGGTACCAGCGCCATGTAGCTGTACGCCGCCACCGCAATCGGGCCAAGCAGATGCTCGGCAAGCAGCGACGTCAGGTAGATGGCCGTGGGACCGTCGGCGCCGCCGATGATGGCGATCGACGACGCCTCGGCAAAGCTGAACCCCATCGCGCGGGCACCCAGCAGGGTACCAAAGATGCCGAACTGCGCCGCAGCGCCAAGCAGAAAGGTCTTGGGCTTTGCCAGCAGCGGACCGAAGTCCGTCATCGCCCCAATTCCCAGAAAGATGAGCGGCGGAAAGATCCCCGCGCTGATGCCGAAGTAGAAGTAGTCCAGCAGCCCGCCCGGATCGGCCATCCCCGCCAGCGGGATGTTCACCAGCACCGCGCCAAAGCCGATCGGCACCAACAGGAGCGGCTCATACTTGCGCGCGATTCCCAGATAAACAAGCAGCAGCCCGACACCGATCATAACCGCGGTCTGCCAGCTGAGCGCGAGGAACCCGGTGGATTCAAGAAAGAGCCCTATCAGGCGGACCATCGCACCGGCCTCTACGCGAGCGTGAGCAGCGGCTGCTTCTCTTTCACGCTGTCACCTGCAGCACAGAGTACTTCGCCGACCGTCGCGGAGCGGTGCGCGGAAATTTCCATCTCCATCTTCATCGCCTCCATGACAATCACCGTCTGCCCATCGGCAATGGAATCCCCGGGCTGTACCCGAACTTCCTTGATCGTACCGGTCATTGGTGCGCTCACCGCGCCGGCGGCTCCTCCGGCCGGCGCGGCGGTTGCGCCGGACGCTGCAGCCGTTTCCGCCCGTGCGGCGGTCTCCGCCTGCATGGGCGGCGCAGGAGCCTCGGGCGAGGAGGTCACGGGCTGCGCGGCACCATCGTGATCCGGGATGAGCTCAACGGTGTAGGTTGCGCCGTTGCGCTCGATTATGATGCTGTCGCCTGAGCGCTCGGCGTTCACGGTGAACTCCTCGCCGCGGAACTTCATTCGGATCTGTCGCTTCATCTGTTCCCCCACTGCACCACGCACTTGCCGGTCGGACACCGGACCACCGGACTTCAGAATCGCGGCAGGTTCTGCCAGCTGTCGGCAGCGCCGGC
>PWMO01000172.1 GCA_003558175.1 Spirochaetaceae bacterium | reverse complement strand
TCTGGGTCCCGGCGTGTTGTATAACCAGCTCTTGATCGTGCGCGCGGACTCGGACATTCAGAGCATTGAAGACCTCCGCGGCAAGCGTATCAGCTTCGGGCCGGCCGGTTCTTCGGGTGTTGTTATGTGGGAGGCAGTGTTTACGCTCCACGGGCTTGAACGGGGTGACTACATCTCGGACTACCTCTCGTACACTGACGCGGCCGATGCATTGCGGGACGGCCTGATAGACGCTCTGGGCTGTACTATCGTATCTGCCGGCAGCCCGTACCCCGTAGTGTCGGAACTGGAAGCCACAACGAGAATTCGCTTCATCTCGCCCTATCCAACGCAGGAAATGATTGAGAAGAGCCGGCAGGAGCTGCCGCTCTACGTTGTGGTCAACATCCCGCGCGGCACGTTCAACGCGATCACCGAGGACATGACCGGCGTTGCGTTTACTACCCTGACCGGCGTGCGGGGTGACCTCTCCGAAGATCTGGTCTACCGCGTAAGCAAAGCCATGATCGAGCACCGGGCGGAAGTCGAGGAGTTTCACGCGTTCGCGGGTGAGTATGTCAGCGAAGAGAACATCAAAGTCTTCTATGAGCAAGGTCTTCCCATACCGTTTCACTCTGGCGCTCTGCGGTACTACCGGGAAGCAGGGATAATTGACTGATCCGAAAGGATCATCAGTAGCGCATGAACGACTCGGGCAAGCCGGATTTCGGCCTGCCCGTGTCCACAAACTCTCTCCGAGGCATAGATCGCAGCATGAATTCATCAACCTACGACCGCGCGTTTCGTTACGCGCTGTACGGCTTAACTGTCTTCTTCTCGACGTTCCAGCTCTTCTTCCTTTACTTGCGGCTTCCGTCGTTCTCGCTGCGTGCGCTGCACCTGGCGATGGGTTCGGCCGTGATTTTTCTCAGTGTGCCGCTGGTTTCGCCGCGTCGTCTCTGGTCTTCCGTCATTGACTTCGCATGTGCGATCGCAGCGCTATTCAGCGGGCTTTACTACTACGTGAATTACGTACCAATCGCGCAGCGCTCCGGAATTCCAACGCAGATGGACCTGGTCGTGGGAATCATCACCGTGCTCATTGTGCTGGAGATCGCTCGCCGCACGCTCGGTTTGGTCTTGACCGGCATTGGCGTTGCCTTTCTGGCGTACGCGATGTACGGGAACCTGATCCCGGGACTCTTTGCCCACCGCGGGTACGGTATTCCACGTATCATCGCCCAGCTTACCATGTCTACCGAGGGGTTGTGGGGTATGGCGCTGGGGGTTTCGGCCTCGTTCGTGTATCTGTTCATACTGTTCGGCAGTCTCATGGATGCAACCGGCGGCGGCGATTTCCTGATAAATATCTCGATGTCGTTGGTCGGGCGTGTTCGTGGCGGCATCTCTAAAGTCTCGGTAGTGGCCAGCGCGCTGTTCGGAACGATCAGTGGCACCGGGACCGGCAATGTGGTGGCAACCGGCTCGATCACCATCCCCATGATGATCCGCCAAGGGTACAAACCGCACGTAGCCGGCGCGATAGAGTGTGTCGCCTCGACGGGAGGGCCAATGCTCCCGCCGATGATGGCGGCTGCGGCGTTCCTCATCCCTGAGTTCATCGGCAGCACCTACCGCGAGGTCATTATCGCGGCGCTGGTCCCGGCGCTGCTGTTTTTCTGGACCGTCTTCTGGATGCTCGATTTCCACGCTGCACGCAACGGGAAGGTCGGGTTGCCGGCCGCACAGTGCCCGAAAGCATCAAAGGTGCTCAAGGAAGGCTGGCACTTTGTACTGGTTCTGTTGATCATTGTCTACATGCTCGTCGTCCGCCGTGCTACCCCCACTTTTTCCGCCATGACGGGTATATCGGCGATGCTGGTACTGTCGTTGCTGAAACCGGTTGCAGGCGTGAAGCGGGTGCCCAAGACCTACCTGGATGCGCTGCACGGGGCTGCGATGAACGCACGGATGGTTATATCGGCCTGTGCAGTTGCGGGCATCGTGCTGGCGGTGGTGTCACTCACGGGACTGGGGCTGGCCTTCTCCAGCCGCGTCGCGCTGATTGCCGGTGACTCACTGTTGCGCCTGCTCTTGATCACAACGGTGGCCACCATCTTTCTCGGGATGGGAATTCCGGCGACACCCGCCTACATTATCGTTGCCATTACCATCGCCCCGGCAATGGTGCGTCTTGGGGTTGAACCGATGACCGCGCATCTGTTTGTGTTCTGGTTCGGCATGCTGGCCATTATCACGCCGCCCATCTGCACCGCAGTGTATGCATCAGTAGGCATATCCGGGGCCAAGATACTGCCGACTGCTATTGAGTCGCTCAAGCTCGGGGGCATCGGGTTTGTTATCCCGTACGTCTTCGTCTATCGACCGGCGCTGCTGATGCGTGGCTCGGTAACGGAGATTGTGTTCACCGTAGCGACGTTTGCAATCGGGAGCGTTGCGTTTGGTGCCGCAACGCAGGGGTATCTGCTGCTGAAACTCTCTGCAATGCAGAGGATTGTGTTTCTTGTAGCCGGTGCGGCGCTCATTTTTCCCAGTATCAACGTTACGATCGTCGGCTACGTCGTTCTTGCCGTCGGCCTGTTGTTGGTGTTTCGCAAAAAGAAACAGCCGCAGAGTGTTTCGGTTTCGTAGCGGGGTTGAAGGCGGGTGCCATGCTGAAGGCTGCGGTGGTGGGATGCGGCAGGATGGGGCGCATTCACGCCAACGGGTACGATCGAAACTCACGCTCACAACTTGTGGCGGTATGCGACAGTTCCCGGGATCGCGTGGAGGCGGTGGCGGCGCAGCACCGGGTGCCGGCGTACCGCTCCCTGTCCGAGATGCTGGCAACAGAACAACCACGGGTAGTCAGCGTCTGCACCGATGCGGCGCACCACCTCGAGTGTGTTCTGGCGGCGGTTGAAGCGGATGCGCACGTGCTGTGCGAGAAACCGATGTCCGGCAATGTGTCCGACATCAGAACGATGGTGCAAGTCGCGTCGCAGGCCGGCGTTCGGCTTGGGGCAAGCTTCAACCATCGGTTCGCGCGGGTTGCGCAACTGGCACGGCAACGAATTGACGCCGGTGATATCGGCGAAATCTGCTTCGCCAATATGTGGCTCACCATTGCGCTGAAGGTCGAGGTCGATACTTACTTTCACCTGCGTTCGCTGCATGGCCACTCGTTCGATATGCTGCGTTACCTGTGTGGCGACATCGATCGCGTCTACGGCGAGCTGTCCAAACCGTCGGACCGCACCTGTTACTCCAACTGCACAGTCGCAATGCGGTTCAAGAGTGGGGCAGTCGGTTCCCTGATTGGGAGCTACGACATGTCGAACCTGCATCCGCTCGAGCGGGTAGAAATCGGTGGTACCCGCGGCCGCCTGGTCCTCGATAACGTTACGGCTGGGCTCACCTTCCTTCCTCACGACAGCGAGGTGGCGCAGTGCTACACGCCGGTGAATTACACGCGCACCGAGAGGCAGTCGGAGTATGATTTCAACATTACCGTGGAACACCGGATCGACGCGCTGTTAGGCGCTATCGAAGAAGGCAGCGCCGACCCGGCACCGGGAGAAGATGCCCTGATTGCCGCTGAGACCATCGAGGCGGTGATCCGCTCCTTTGAGCTGGGGTGTGCAGTCACGGTAGGAGGGGACGAGTAGGTGTTTGGACCGGACTGGAGCGCATCTCCGCGCCAACATGACGTTACCGTAGAATACGATGTGAGCATCCCGATGGCGGATGGGATCAAGCTCAACGCCGACATCTGGCGGCCGCGGGCAGAGGGCGCCTTTCCTGCATTGCTCGGATTTCACCCCTACGATAAACGGGGCCAGTCGGCGCCGCTTATGCCGCGCGATATGGTGCCAAGCGGCAAACTGGGAATCGGCACGGGACGCGAGAAGGGGAACGCTTCGCTTGAATCGGGCGATCCACATTTCTACGCGATGCGCGGCTACGTTCACGTGATTGCGAACGTGCGCGGCAGCGGAGCATCGGAGGGGCTGTTCCATCTTACCGGGCCGCAGGAAGTACGTGACGGCTACGATCTGATAGAGTGGATCGCGGCACAGCCGTGGTGCGACGGCAACGTAGCGATGCTCGGCATCTCGTACTTCGCGTTTCTCTCGCTCTATATTGCCGCGCAGGATCCCGCGCCACCGCACCTGCGCACCGTCTACGCCCCCTGCGCCTCTACCGACCAGTATCGTGACAACTACTACCACGGCGGAATCCTCGGCCACGAATGGCAGGCTCGCTGGTTCCAGAGCCTCAATGTGCGACCGTACAACTACTCGTTGAACGCACTTGGAGAGCAAGAGTACTACCGCGCGGTCGCGAGAAAGCTGGAAGACGAGGATATCCGTTCCGTTCCGGCGCTGCTGGAGTGTTTGCAGGACCCAACCGGCGGGCGCAACTCGCTCATGGTGGACGTGTTGTTGAACGACCTGTCCTCGCCCTTCTGGCAAGAGCGAATGGTCGACTACAGTCGCATATCGATACCGTGTTACCTCGGTTGCTGCTGGGACCACTACGGACTCCATCTGCCCGCCGCGTTCCGGAGCTGGAGTCAGATCAAGACGCCCAGCAAACTGTCGATCGGGCCCGGGCACGTGGACCGCCCGATGTATCAGCACGCCTACGAGTCTTTACGCTGGTTCGATCACTGGCTCAAGGGCGTCGACACCGGGCTGTTGCGCGAGCCTCCGGTGCGCATCTTTGTCAACGGAACTTCCGATTGGCTTGAGGCGCAGGATTATCCGCTGCCGCAGACGCGCTGGACTCCGTTCTATCTGCACGAACGGGGCCTTCTGTTTGAGCGCGAGCACTGGCCGAACGAAGGGCATAGCTCGTATGATGACTCTCCCTGGGGCAGGGGGCTCCTCGAGTTCTGGAGCGCGCGGTTTGTCGAGCGCACCGAGATGGTCGGGCACGTGGTGCTGAACCTGTTCGCCTCCTGCACGGACCGCGAGGCACTCTTTTTTGCGGTGCTCGTGGAACGGGACGCGGAGAACCGGGAGCGCATTCTCTCCCGCGGCTTCTTGCGCGCTACGCAGCGCGAGCTGGTTGCCGAGGCTTCGCTCCCGTGGTTGCCGGTGCATTCGCACACCGGGCGCGCCCCGTTGACGCCCGGCGAGGTCTACGAGTTCAGCATTCCGCTGGCACCGATCGGCAGTGCATTTACCCCCGGGTCTCGGATCGGGCTGCGCATTCGCTCCACCGATGATGAACCCAACCACACTCACGAACCAACCGCGGCCCGCGGACACCTGCGGCGACAGGCGCCGTCGCGCGTCACGATTTATCATAACCGCGAGCATCCGTCGCACCTGCTTCTGCCGATCACGCGTGGGAATCGTCTCGAGACTTTCATCTCGACCTGGGACCCCGTCTGACTCGGCCGGCCCTGGTGTGCGCCGCCGGCCGCGTATAGCACGCCGGCCGCCATTTCTGGCCTGATCCTACTTCAGTTCGGGGACGTCCACCCAGGCGCGCTTCTTCCAGCTCTCAATGCCGAGCTCGGCCAGCTGTACGCCCTTGGCTGCTTCGAGCAGATCCCATTTGAACTCCGCATCGCCGGCGAAGTGGCGCAGAAACAGCTCCCATTGAATCTTGAAAGCGTTCTCATAGCCGTCGCGGTCCTGCATCTTCGTCCAGCCGGCGTAGAAATCAACCGGATTGGGAATGTCCGGATTCCACACCGGCTTGGGTGTGGCGCCTTCACTCTGGACGAATACGTCGCGCAGACCACCCCACGCCGAGCCGTTGGTACCGTCCACCTGGAGTCCCATAATCTCGTCGCGCCGCAGGCGAATCTGCC
>PWMO01000140.1 GCA_003558175.1 Spirochaetaceae bacterium | reverse complement strand
TCTTCTTGCCGCGGCAGAGGCCGACTTCCACCTTGATTCTGCCCCGTTTGAGATAGATCGTCAGCGGTATAAGGGTGAAGCCGCGTTCGTCCACCTTGCGCTTGAGCCGCTTGAGCTCCTGGCGGTGGATCAGCAGCTTGCGGTCTCGCAGCGGCTCGTGGTTGTGAATGTTTCCGTGGCTGTACTCGGCGATGTGGAGGCCGATCAGCCACAATTCGTCGTCGCGAATGCGCGCATAGGAGTCGGAGAACGAGAACTTCCCGCCGCGCAGTGACTTGACCTCCGTTCCCTGCAGCACGATGCCGCACTCGAGGTTGTCTTCAATCGTATAGTCATAGAAGGCGCGCCGGTTCTTTGCCAGCAGCCTGGTTCCGCTGTTGTCCTGCGCCATTATCGCACCCGGGAGATGACCGGACGGAACCCCAGATAGGGCGAGGCCCAATGCGGCGGCTGCGACCCGCGGCTGACGGCGCCGACCGCCTGCGGGCTGTTGACCCAGGAACCGCCGCGCACCGCCTTCTCGGCCGACCGCGGCAAACCGGCTCTGCCGTACGGCAGATACGGGTGCTCCCGCGTGAGGTAATCGGCAGGGCGATACCAGTCCTCCATCCACTCCCAGACGTTCCCCAGCAGGTCATAGACGCCGAACTCACCGGGAGCAAACTGTGCGACCGGGTAGGGCCGATCCTGCTCGCGCGTGCGCCGGAACCCGGCCTCGTAGCCGTCGGAGCCGTTGGCGGCAACCGCCCACTCGTACTCAGCCTCAAACGGAAGGCGGACGTGCCATCCGTCCAGCTGCGGCGGCAACTGCTGCGAGAGCCACTCGCTGTAGGCCACGGCGGCAAAATAGGAGATCTCGTTGGCCGGCAGTTCGCCGTCGGGCTGGATGGGAGCCGGAGTGCCGTCGGCGTCGTGATAGCCCCAGCTGGAGAGGTAATCGGCGGTTGCCTGACCGCGTTCGATCAGCGTCTCGCGGTTGTCCTCGCGCCAGTAAGCGGAATCAGACAGAAAACTGCGGTATTGGGCACGGGTAACCGGTGTCTCCTTGATGTAGAACGGTTCCACTTGCGCCACGTGCGGGCGGTCGAGCGAATCGGTTGCGGCGCCCGGAGAGCCGTCGGCAGGCATGCCCATCACGAAGGCGCCGCCGGAGAAGTGACGAAAGCGGCTGGCGGCGACGGTGACGACCCCTTCAGAGGAGACTTCGGGGCCCGCTTCGGTGGTGTAGGGCAGGAGCCGCGTGGTATGCGCATCGCGACTGTCGCGGTGCCAGGCCGACCGTTCGAGCTCCTCTTTCAGGCTTCCCGAGAGCGAAGCCGTGAGCAGCGTTCCCAGCTGCGGCTTGCCGTCTACCGCATCGATCAGCCGGGCGTAGAGCTCGAGCAGATGAACCGGAAGCAGTGCTGTTCCACCGGACTCGGCAAGCGCGGCCGCGCGCAGGTAATCGCGCAATAACGCGTCCGAGCGGACATCCCCGAGTGCGACGGAGAGCAGCGCTTCCCCGTGGCTGCTCAGCGCCTCATCGTCCGCCGCCAGGTCGGCGACGGCGTGCGACAGGGTCCAGGGAAACTGGTACTGCGAGCTGGCGCTTCCGATCAATGACCAGCCGGAGAACTCCGTCGCGGCTGCCGGGATGAGCTCTTCCGGCTGCTCCAGCTGAAGCGTTGCGTGAACCGGAAGCCGGGCCGGGAAGAAGCGGCTGCCGATCAGCCGATTGGGAACCCGCACCGACTGCTGCAGTGGCGCAAAGAACGGTCGCCGCAGTTCTATGCTGCGCGTGCCGGAACGCAGGCGCAGGTCGAGCGGTGTGGCCCCAACGCGAACCCCGTCAACATAGATCGACGCTCCGGGCGGGTTGGAGCGCAGCTCGACTACTGCTCCGGGCCGCGTGATTCCGGGCAGCACGAAAAGGAAGAAGAGAAAGAGCAGCAGCAGTGCACCGAAGAACAGCGGCAGCCACACTCGGGGTGCGTAGCCAAAGAGGGGCCTGAGCCGCACTTGAATGGACTCGGGATCTGTCTGAGGCTCTTTGCGTTTTTTCGCCATAGGTGACGGCATTATAGGAAGCGGGTCCTTGCCTTGTCAACGATTCGGCATCCATGGTAGGTTGCCGACACGATGAAGGACGAAGGTCGGGACTGGCGCGACACCCTGGTGGGTCGCACCGAGGCGCTGCTTACGTGGCGCAAGCGAAGAAAGATCGCCCGTCACGAGAAACAGAAGAAGAAGAACCAGATCCTCGACTGGATTGAAGCGTTCATCTGGGCCGCCTGTGTCGTGCTGCTGATCAACCAGTATCTGCTGCAGGCGTATCAGATTCCCTCGGGCTCGATGATCGATACGCTGCTGGAACAGGACCGCATATTTGTCAATAAGTTCATCTACGGGCCGGAGCTTATCCCGGGGATGTTCAAAACCTCCGGCCTGGCAGAGCCGCAACGCAACGAAGTCGTCATCTTTGAAAACCCGTCCTACATCGGGCGTGGGCCGCTGTTTGATATCATGCAGCGCGTCATTTACATGATCACCCTTTCTATGGTCGATATCGACCGTGACGAGTTCGGCCGGCCCCGGGCTCATTTTTTGATCAAGCGCGCGGTTGGCGTCGATCACGACCGCTTCCGCGTGCGCGACGGCGTGCTCCAGATCAGACCGGCGGGTGAGGCGGGCTGGATGGAGGAGGTCGAGTTTCAGCAGCTTGCCGACATCGAGTACCGCATTCGCCGGATCACCGATCCGCAGGACTACGATCTGTTCACTGCAGCGGGACGGGCGGTGGGGCTGCAGGACCTCAGCCTGGACGCCGGCAGCGCAGGTGCCGACGCCATTCGGCGAACGCAGAGTTACTCGTTCCCGGACGCCTATCATATCGACGCAGTGCGCACCGACACCGTCTATGCGGCACAACCGCACAACCGCCGTCTTGCCTCGCGGCGCGCGATCTTCCAGCAAGGCTGGTACGTGCCGGAGAACCGCATGCTGCTGCTTGGGGATAATCGCGACAACTCGCGAGACGGTCGCCATTTTGGACCGGTGCACACCAATCGGGTGCTGGGCCGGGCGATGTTCAAGTACTGGCCGCTGAATCGAATCGGGCCGATTCGCTGAACCGATGTTGAGATCGAAAAGAAAACGCTATTCTCTGTACCACGACCGAAGACGCTCATGGCTGTCGTTCTCGCTTGTCCGCTTGCTGCTGCTGCTGTTTGTGGCGTACCAGCTGTTCACGCTTCTTGTGGCCCAGACGGTGCGGGTCGATTCCAGCTCGATGGAACCTGCCTTTGCCGCCGGAGACAGGTTGGTGGTCTCTGCAGTGGGCTACGGCTCCCGGCTGCCGCTGCTCGGCGTCTCCGCGCCGACACTTCGCGCTCCGCAACGAGGCGATGCAGTAATTGTCGCTTCGCCGCTGAGCCGACGGCCCGGGCTGTTTGTGAGAACGGTGGCACCGGTTATTCGATTTGCAACCGGCAACCGCATCGATCTGCAGTCGGTTGCCGGTTCCGGCTGGGACAATCCGATTACGGTTAAGCGAATAGTAGCGCTGCCGGGGGACACCGTGGAGCTGCGCGGCGGGGTGGCCTACGTTACGCCGCCGGGCGGTACAACGGTGAATGAGCACGCCCTGGCCGGACGACGGTATACACTCGAGACCGCCGACCAGTTGTCCGTGTTGTCTGAGTTGTCCGCGCAGGTCGGGCAGGCGGCGCGGACCGGACACGCTGTTTTCGCGGACACCGACCCACTGACTCTGAACGCCGGCCAGTACTTCATACTGGGCGACAACCGCGCGCTCAGCGTCGACTCCCGCCACTACGGCCCGGTAGAGCGTGAGGCGCTGCGCTACCGGGTGCTGCTGCGTTTCTGGCCGCTGCGCCGCTTCGGCGTTCCGTGAACCGCAGCGCCGCGGTGACGCGTGCCCTGTCCGACATGCACCATGCGGCGCGGCCGACGGAACGCAGGGCGAAGCCGCTCGGAATCTACGTTCACGTGCCGTGGTGCCGCGCAAGGTGCGACTACTGCGGCTTTGTTTCACTCACCATCGCCGCGGCCACTCCCGGTCGGCTGCGGGCAGTCATAGAACAGACCCTGTCGTTACTGGACCAGAGAGTGGCAACCGTTGCGCCCACTCACCGGATAGATACCGTGTACGTTGGAGGCGGTACGCCCACGGTGCTGCCGCACGCGCTGCTGCGTCGGTTGCTCGACGGTATTGCCGACCGCCTGGGCCGCCGGACCGCGCTGCGGGAATGGACCGTTGAGGCAAATCCGGACACGATTGACGCTTCAACCCTCGAGCTGCTCGCCGACTGTGGCGTCACGCGGCTCAGTGTCGGCGTGCAGAGTTTCCAGTCGCGGCTGCTGCAGGTAATCGGCCGCTGTCGCGTTGCGGGCGCGGACGGCGCGCTGCCGGAGGTTCTGGATCTGATCGGCCGTAGCTGGAGCGGGCAGTGGTCGCTCGACCTCATCACCTCCATTCCCGGCATGAGCCCGGCCGAGGCACGGCTGGACGTCCGCCGAGCCTGCGAAGCCGGCCCGCATCACATCAGCCTGTACGACCTGTCGCTGGAGCCGGGAACGCGGCTGGCAAACCGGCTCGGCCGCGCGGGCGCGACGAGCGCTGCTGCCGACGGCGCAACCGTAGCCGGTGTTTGCACCGCCTCCGCCACGGCGGCCGCGCGAGAACTCGAGCGCCGCGGCTATCGGCGCTACGAGATCTCCAACTACGCGATTGCGGGCTGCGAGTGCCGCCACAACCAGAACTACTGGACGCTGGGCGACTACATTGGCGTCGGGCCATCGGCGGTGTCGGCCATTCGTCGGCCGGAGGGTGGGATCGTGCGCTACAGTGACGCCGCCACCGCTGAAGGCTTTCTCAACCAGAGCGGACCGTGGGGAACGGCGGAAGAGAGCTCGCCGGCGGAAGCGGCCTTCGAACGGCTGATGGTGGGGCTGCGAACGGCAGAGGGGGTGTCTCTTTCCGAGGTGATGCCGCTTCTTGCCGAGCGCGCCGAGGTGCGGCAGGTCTTTGAGCGCTGGAGCGATCAGGGCCTGGCAACGATTGAAGCTGAGGTCATCTGCATGACGCGCCGCGGATGGGATCTCCTCGACAGCTGCCTGCGCGATCTGCTGTAGCCGCAGCGCGTGCGATTTGCTGTAGCCGCAGCGCGCAACTGTCCGTGCCAGGCGCGGCCGGTTCCGGTGGCCGCGCAACCGGCTATCTTGACACCGTTTATACGGCAATGGTAGCGTACAGACCAAGACTCATCTGTTTCAAGAGAGAGGCAATTCATGTCAGGCCATAGCAAATGGGCAACAATCCGGCACAAGAAGGGTGCGGCGGACGCCAAGCGCGGCAAGATATTCACCAAGCTGATCAAGGAGATCACCGTTGCCGCACGGCTCGGCGGAGGCGATATCGAAGCCAATCCGCGGCTGCGCACCGCAGTGCTGAAGGCCAAGACGGCCAATATGCCCAAAGATAACGTTGAGCGTGCCATCAAGAAAGGCACTGGTGAGCTGGAAGGTGTAGATTACGTAGAGATCACCTATGAAGGTTATGGCCCGGGGGGTGTGGCTATCATGGTTGATGCTCTCACCGACAACAAGAATCGCACCGCGGCCGACGTCCGCAGCATTTTCTCCAAGGGTGGCGGCAACCTCGGCGAGACAGGTTGCGTCAACTACCTCTTCCAGCGGCGCGGTATCGTCAGCTATTCGGCGGAAAACTATACTGAAGACCAGGTTCTCGAGCAGGCGCTGGAGGCAGGGGCCGACGACGTCACCACGCAGGGCGACAGCATAGAGGTAACCTGTGCGCCCGATGAGTTTCACGC
>PWMO01000201.1 GCA_003558175.1 Spirochaetaceae bacterium | reverse complement strand
ACGGGAACGACTATCAGCGCCGCCACAAGCAGGGCCTGGCCCGCCGAGGGGCTCAGCGGCAACGCGAGCAGCAGGTCCGCAGCGCCCGCGGCAAGGGAAGGAAGCGCGGTGGCCGACAGGTCGCGAAGCGATGGTACGGCGACCGCCGCGGCTGCCAGCACCAGCAGCAGCCCAACCGCCATGGACAGCTTGTGCAGGCCGGCGGCTCCCGCGAGTCGCAGCGCCGGTATGCCGAAGCGCCGTCTGAACAGTGCGATTCGTGCCGCCTCGCCGCCGAGCTTGGCCGAGGGCGTTAACGATTCAACCAGGCTTCCACCGAGGTAACGTCGCATTACCGAGAACCAGCGCACCTGGCGGACCGGCGAGCGCCGGCGCAGCAGGATTGTCCACTGCAATCCAATCAGCCCCAACGAGCCGACTTGCAGCAGCAGCAACGGGATAAACCCGTGCAGACGGATTTTGCGGAGACCTCCGGGCACCTCATCCAGCAGGCCGGCGGGTGCCAACGCGACCACCGCTGCCAGAATAGCGATACCCAGGGCGCCTCGAGCAGCGGTTCGAACGACCGGTCTTTGTGCCAGGCTTGCAGCCATTGCTGCACTCCCCGTTGCCATTACTACGCCAGCTGCCATTACTACGCCACCTTACAGACGGAACGGTCCGCCCGGACGGCACAGAGGATCGTGCGCTCAAAGGTCGGCATACGGTGGTACACCTCGCCACGAACCGCAGTGCCGGGAGTGAAGTGCCCGTACTCCGACTCCAGCCCGGCACGCGGGATGCGGAACAGTGCTCTGCCGCGGTTACCGCTTTCGCTCAGTGAGTGCCGAAGGTTTTGCCAGATATCGTCTTTGGGCGCGGCCTGCAGTGCCACCAGCGCAACGGAGGCCGGTGGTAGTGGATCATTCGCCGCGTCGGCGAGTACCACTTCAATGCGCGAACTGAGCCCGAGGCCGGCAACCAGCGAGCGTGCACCGGTCACCGCGCGCGGATCCATGTCCACCGCGATCACTCGCGCACCGCTGAATTGAGCTGCCAGAACGGCACTGAAGGGTGCGCTCCCGCAGCCGATGTTGAGCAGCACGTCGTCCGGCTGCACTGCGGCCAGGCGCAGCTCTCGCCTGAGCAGTGCCCGATAGGGAAATGTATATGCGTGGAAGAACCACGCTTGACCGGCAAGTCTGCGTTCCAGTGCGCCGACCGCGGATTTAATTCTGCTCATCCGTTTCCTTCGCTCCTGCTCGTGCAGTGACGGCTTAAGGGACAGCCGCCACAGCTGCCGATGCGCGCGCAACCGATAGACCGTGCCGCCGACGCATCCTGGAGCCCGGAAACACCGTGGTGCAGGAACCAGATCGTGCGCCAAACGAGCCTGCCAACCTGTTGCATCGCCGCTTTCATTTTTGCCGTCCAGAAAGTTTTAGGCTTACCTAACTTTTACCGGGTTGACGCTGTTTTGTCAACCTATAAAGAAAAAAATATCGAAAACAGGCGTTGTCACGGAAATTACTCCAATAAATTACTTTCAAGCAAGGAGCTCTCGTGGTATAATTCTGCGCGCGGAACGGCCAATGCCTGCGTTGACGCCTGTGCTGGGCCTGCGCTGAAGCCCGGATCTCCCGCCCAGCAGGTCTCAAGTTCAAAACATATGGCACGGTTGTCGTGTCACCTGATAGGAACGTTGCATGCCTCGCCCAATTGGTGAACCACAAAACGACGCGATAGATCGATTGCTGAATGAATCGCAGCAGATAATCGATGATATCGCCAGCCTCCAGACTGAATCTCCGGACCAATCCGGTCCGCTGGACGAGCGGCTGCGCCGCGAAGCGCAGCGGCGTTTCAGTGAGATTCGCCGCCACGACGAGCAAGTACCGAGTAACGGATTTGCCGAAGTCAGCGTTGCCGATGACGAGATGACGGCCTACGCCGATTTCTTCCCGCCCACAGAAGGTATGCGGCCGATTCAGCCTGAAGACGTGGAGGAGGAACTCTCGGCCCGGGGCGTGGTCTTCGGCGTGGATTGGGAGCGGATCACGCAAACGCTGCAAGACTGCAATATCGATCGCAGGGAGACCAGGAACGTTCCGATCGCTGTGGGATGTCAGCCGCGCCATGAGGTGCCCGAGCACATCGTTCCGAGCCCCGTGTTGGCGCGAGAACGCGGCACTGCCGGTCAGGGTGAGGAAATGCGGATTGATTACAAACTGCGCAGCCCGTTCGTCCTCGTTAGCGAGGGCGAAGAGCTGGCGCGGGTCGAGCCGCTGAGTCTGGGCCAAGTCGGACGCACCGTGCGTGACCGTGAGCTTCCGTTCGACATCGAGCAGCATGCGTCAATCCAGCCCGGAGCCAACACGGTGCTCGAAGGGGGCAGGCTGCTCGCTACCTGCGACGGAACCGTAGAGCTGAAGAATGGAACGATCCAGGTCTCCGAGGTGCTGCAGATCGACTCCGACGTCGACTATCACACCGGACACGTGGACTTTCCCGGAGACGTGATCATCAAGGGACAGATCAAAGACGGTTTTCGCGTTGCCTCGGGTGCGTCGATATTCTGCGAAGAAACGATGGATGCGTCCGAGATCACCGCCGAAAAGGACCTCACGGTGCGCTGCGGTCTTATCGGGCGAAAGATGGGCAGCGTCAAGGTTGGCGGAACGGTTCGTGTGAAGTTCATCGAGAACTGCTACGTGGAAGCCGGGGAGGGAGTGTACTCGGACGGCGGTGTTCTGAATTCAGAGATCTACACACTGGGCGCGGTGGAACTGGGTAAGCGTGGCGTGATTGTCGGCGGGCAGGTGCGCGCGCAAAGCGGGGTTGTCGCCGCGCAGATTGGTACCAAGACCGGGCCCAAGACCGAGATCTACTGCGGGATGGACTACGCCGTTGAAAAACGGCTTGACTGGATTCGCGAGCAGTGCATGCTGGTTGCTGCCAAGCTGAAGCAGACGCGAGATGCAAAAAAGGCGCATCCTTCGCCACAGCTGGACGATCTCGAGCAACGGCTGCAGCAAGCCCTCGCCAGAATGAATGATGCCGCGGAAGCGCTGCTGTACCGGCTGCATACGCGGGAAGACGCGACAATTACGGTTCGTGGCACCGTCCATCCCGGAACATATATCGAAATCTGTAACGTCTCGCACACGGTGCACGAGCCGTGCCGGGGCGTCGTGTTCCGTCTCTTAAAGACCGAAGGCAAGGTCGTGGCCGAGAAGCTCCAGTCGTCACGCTGAGTGGGCGCTCCACGGCTGAGTGGGCGCCGGGTGCTACTGGCCGGTGGTACGTAGCGCTGTTCTGCGGCGTTCGTACAGCACCGCTTGGTTGCGGCCGGTCTCCTTCGCTCGGTAGAGCGCCTCATCGGCGCTGTCAATCAGTTTTGCCACCGTTGAGATCGAGTTGTCGGCGCAGGTTACGCCGACGCTGACGGTGACAACGTCCGCGGTGGGCGACGCCGGGTGGGGAATCCGCAACTCCTGAACCGCAGTTCGGACGCGTTCGGCCACATTAATTGCTCCTTCGGCTTCAGTGTAGGGGAGCAGTACGAGAAACTCCTCTCCGCCGAAGCGAAACGCTTCATCCGACTCGCGCACGAGGCAGCTCCGGATCGCACCGGCCACCTCCTTCAGACAGCTGTCTCCCCGGATATGTCCGTTGTGGTCGTTGTACGCCTTGAAGTGGTCGATATCCAGCAGCAGCAGCGAGAACGGCTTTCCGGTCCGCGAGAAGCCCGCCTCCGCCGCCTTGAGTGCCGACTTCAGCCGCAGCCGGTTGTAGAGCCCGGTGAGGTAATCGGTCTCCGAGAGCTGCTCAAGTTCACGCGCCTTGCGCATGTTCTGGCGGCGCTCATTCTCGTACGCTTTTTCAAACCCCGCCAGCGAAAACGCGATCACCGTAAAGAGGAGCGGTACGTTTGTCAGCCAGTCCAGATACTGCTCGCGCGGTGTCATGTCGGCGAAGAGCTCCGGGCGAATATAATAGAGAGAGATCAGTGCTACGTTCAACAGAACAAAGAGGGCATTGGCGGTGATCCGTTCGCGGCCCTCGGTGAGATAGTTGATCATGATGAGCAGAAAGAGCGAGTAGACAATTGCCGGCGATGCCAGGCCGGCGCTTGTGAGCCAGCCGAACGGGAGCAAGACGAATCCAAACAGATACACCCCGATCCGGTACACCAGCTTGAGATTGGACGCCCGCCGAGCAGCCACAGCCAGTGCCGATGCAATCAGGCTGAGGACCATCCACTTGTAGTTGAAGTAAAACGGAAAACCGAGCAGCAGGTTGAACGCGATTGTGAGCAGGCCCGTCACCGCAAAGAACAGCATGCAATGAAAAAAGAACCGTGCCTTGACCGGTGAAGAGAGAGATGCCTGCGTTTCTGCGTTCACCGGGGAATAATAGAAAACATCTCCCCGTCGGTCAATGCGCGTTGACGGACGACGCAGCACCAATGCGCGTCCGCCGGGGAGGCGTGACGGCGTGATGGACTACTGTTCCAGGTCGTGAATAATGTGGCGGTGGAGATCGCGGTGGAGCGCTTGCTCGTCGTGCCGCTGCACCAGCTCCAGCAACTGATAGTGCTGGCGCATGTAGGGAACGAGTTGCCGCGGCGAGAGGCGCTGCGAAACGCGCAGCAGCTGAGTTTTGACGTCGAAGCGCTCAACAATCTGGCAGAGGTGCGGATTGCCGCACCTGCGGGCCACCTCGAGGTGGAAGTTGGAGTCGGTTTCGAAGTACTCGGCCGTGTCGTCGTCAAGCAGCACCTTCTCGGCATACTGGGCGATCCGGGTGAGCGCAGAGACATCGTCCGCCGTCGCACGCTGCATGAATTCGCTGAAGATCAGCTTCTCCAGGTGGAATCTCACCGCGGCGATCTGCCGTACGTCGGCGATCTCAAGACGGGCAACTTCCGCGTAACTGCGCGGGCGAACATAGACCAGCCCGTACTCTGCGAGGCGAACGATGGCATGCCGCACCGGTGTCCGGCTGAGCCCGAACTGCTTTGCAATCTGATCCTCCACAATGCGCTCGCCCTGGCGCAGTTTCCCCGAAAGAATAAGACGCTTGACATGTTCGTACACCTGATCTGCAAAGCTATCCTTTACGATAGCGGCCTCAGATACATTCGCAGCCTCCGGTGCGATGGCTGCATCCGATGAACCGGCGTTGCCGCGGGTCGATGATTCGTTGCCGGGTTGATGATGATCGGTGGTGCGTTCCATCGTCGCAGGTTCCTCCTGAAAGAAATCGTAGCGGGCGAGGCCCACAGCGGGCTCGTAAGCGCCCGCGTCCCTCATAGCATAACGCATTTGCCGCATTTTGGGGAGCACAGACATCACTATTTTGTCTAAAAAATCTTGACATGTGGACAAAGCGGGGTACAATGTACACAACACAATTCAGGAGGTGTCTATGCGACGTACATTTCTGCTGGCTATAGGATTGATCGTGATCGGATCAATGGTGTGGGCAGGAGGGGCTGCTGAGACAACTACGGCCGACGATCAGCTGGTGCTGACCTTTGCTCACGAGACTGTCGACCCGCATCCGGTCTATCTCTGGGGAGAGCGTTTCAAGGAGAACGTCGAGCGGTTGAGCGACGGGAGTATCACAATAGATATCTACCCGGCCGCCGAACTTGGCCCGGCAATGGAGAACGCCCAGCAGGCTCAGATGGGAACGGTTGATATGGCCAATCTATCGACTCCTATTGTCCAGTTTGTTGACGGCTTCGGCGTGTTCGATCTTCCCTTCATCTTCAAGAACCGCGATCACGCGTATGCTGTCGCCTGGGGCGATATCGGAGAGGAGCTCTCGCAGCGGCTGATAGACGAACACGGT
>PWMO01000289.1 GCA_003558175.1 Spirochaetaceae bacterium | reverse complement strand
TCCGGGGCCAGCTCGATCGCCTGCGCTGCGCTCGCCTCGGCCTCCTCCAGCCGCGAGATTCCTTCGCGGTCGCTGAGCTCGCCACGCCAGACGCCGTAATCGGCCAGCGTAAGCTGCGCCCGCGCCTTGCGCCAGAGCAGTTCCGCACGTTGACGACTATCGGTTGCGCGGCCAAGCTCTCCGTCAACCAGGGCCAGTATGCTGGTGTGCCGATCCTCTTCGTGCAGGCGCTCGATTCTCGCCAGCAGGTCGGCGTCGGCATCTGCTTCCGCGACGGCTGCACCGCCGACCAACAGCAGTAAGGACAGCAGATACGACAGCGGGACTCGTTTCATCCTGGACCTCCCTTCGCACTTCCGACGGCGCTGTGAATTGCACCACTGCGATCGGTCTGCAATCGGTCTGCAATCGGCAGGGCGCAAACACAATTATTAACTACCTTACTAATCTAATATAGCTCACTTTTACTGATTTTTTCTTGTGCGCGCCGCTGAACCTGTACTACACTGAAGGTATCCCAATTCGGAGAGCGTAGCAATGATGCAACATGCGAGAGCCGTTCTTCTGGCGGCCTGTCTCGTGCTGCTGGCGTCAGCGGTGTACGGACAGTCCAACGAAGTAATCGACGACATCCTGCGGCAGCGGGAACTGACCTACGCCGGCGCGTCGTACCTGGTATTGACGGCCACCGGCCGCGTAGCAGACGACGTCGCGCCGCAACAGGCGGTGCGGGAGCTGGAGGCAGTCGGCTGGGGTATTGCGCAACGCGGGCCGTCGGATGCGGTCACGCTCGGCGATTATGCGTACCTCCTGATGCAGGCGTTCGAGTTTCGTGGCGGTCTGATGTATCGGATCGCACCCGGGCCGCGCTACGCGGCGCGCGAGATCGCGGCACTGCGGATTGCCGAGGGCCATGCGCTGGTGGGTATGCGGCTTTCGGGCGAGCGGGCGCTCAGGCTGCTCGGGCGTGCGATGGCGTACGCCGAAGGTGAGCGCTTATGACGGCTTCAGGTAGTGGAAACTCCGCCGGAAGGCGAGGTGCAACGGGGGCGCCGGCGCGCGTCTTCACGCGGATGCGACGCTTTCCCTTCGTTCTTGTTGTGGTGCTCATGACCGCAGTTTCTCCCAACGCCGTGACGTTTGACTGGGACTGGGGCGGCTTACTCGACAACACCACGATCGTACGTTTCAGCGAGATGTATGACGACGCTGAGTGGACACAGAAGCTGCAAATTGGACTGTGGGGTGCCGGGTTACGGCGTCTCGACGGCGGCGGGACGATCGAACTCACCGGAGCAGGCAGCTACACCTACACCGATGAACGGGATTACATCTTTGACGTCGACCTGTTACGAGCAGTGGGCCGGTTCCCGGGTGCGATGGGAAGCCGTTCAATGCTGCAGGCTGCGGTAGGGCGCACGCTGTTTCGCGATCCTACCGGACTGATTCTCGACCACACTGCCGACGGTGGCACCGTTCGGATCAGCTATCCGTGGGGTCGGATTCGGGCGGGAGCAGCGTACACCGGACTTCTGCTCAGCCCCAACTCGAGCATTCGCATCTCGGGCCCGGACTACCAGGAGCTGTCGTCGGACGACGAGTTCTTCGGCCCGCAGCGTATCATCGGCTTGCTTGACGTGACGTTGGGTGGTGTGACGCTGTTCACGCTGGCGCAGAAGGACCTGCGCGATGACGGAGATACCATCGATACGCAGTACTTCGGGATCAGCGGCGTTGGCCGCCTCGGCCGCTCGCTCTACTGGGACAACCTGTTGATCGTCAGCACCGGACAGACGGAGATTGGCGCGGCGGAAGACACGTTGCTGTCGTTTGTGGCCGGAACCGGCCTGCGATTTTTCGCCGAGGAGCTGCGGTTCTCGCGCGCTTCGCTTCGCGCGCTCTACGCCAGCCCGTTTCTGCCGCTGGACGACGACCTGGGCTTTGATATCAACGAGTTCAAGCCGATTACCGAGCCGACGCTGGGCCTGGTCTTCAACCCGCGGCTCTCCAACCTGATCTTCACCGAGCTGGAATACTCGCTGCGCCCGTTTGCCGGTCCGCAGCGAACGAACGGCGACATGGTACGCGTGGGCGTTGCCGGGCGCGGGTTCTTCCGCGGCTACACCGGCGACATTGACTACATCGACAAGTTTGACCCCGATTCCGATTCACTCTATCTGGGTACCGAGCTGGAGCTGGCGATCTCGGCGCGGCTGTTCTCGGACCTGGGATTGTCTCTCCGGAGCGGAGTCTTCCTGCCGGGCAGCGGTGACGCGGGAGCGTTCAGCGATGAGCGGAAGCCCGAGTGGGCGCTGCGGCTTGACCTGTCGAGTGCTTTCTGAGAGGTGCGGTATGATGAAACGATACGGATTGGTGGCTTTGCTGACGGCGCTGATGGCTGCGAGCGTCTTTGCCGCAAGCGACGCGGTCATCCGCGCTACCAGCGGCAAGGTGGAAGTACTCGCCAACGGGCGGTGGGAACCGGCGGTGGTCGGAAGCAGCATACCGGTGGGCGCAACCATATCCACCGGGTTTGGTGCCTCGGCAACGCTTGAGATCGCCAACGCGATGATGGAGGTGCGCGCGCTGACCCGCATGCGCATCGATGAACTTGCCGAGCGCGAAGGGCTGCTCAACGCGGAGCTCTTTCTGCCGGTTGGTCGGGTGCGCGCCGAGGTGCGCAGTGTGGAGGGGCTCGAAAGCGAGTTCCGCCTCCGCAGCACGCAGGCCACCGCGGCGGTGCGCGGCACCAGTTTTGACTTTGACGGGCGCAACCTGCGCGTGCTCTCGGGACGGGTGCAGCTGACCAACCAGCTGCAGCAGAGCGTCAACGTGTCCGGCGGAGAAGCGGGGGAGATCGCCGAGACGGGCGAGGTCAGCTCAGGCAGCGAGGTGCGAGAACGCACGGTCGCGGTGCCGGTAACGGTGACCAGCTTTGAAGAGACCGCCACCACCTTTCTGCAACGGCGCGACGAGCTCGGCACGGGCTCGATCCGCGTGGAATGGAGTATCGAGGGGGAAGCGCAATGACCGTTCAAAACACAACCGGGAGATGCCGGTTCCGCGCCGTGGCGCACGTGACGCTGGCGCTGCTGATGGCTCTGCTGCTCTCTGCCTGCTACGCCCCCCTGGCCGACAGCGGCGAGGGCTCGATCGCTATGTCCATCTCACTTCCCGGCTCGATATTCGCGCAAGAGACCATAGAACCCGGCACCACGCAGAACTTCGTCGCCCGCGTCTACGTCGGCAACCTGGCCTACGAAGACCTCATCCGCCGCTTCGTGGCGTATGATGATTTCATCGACGAAAACTATTACTCCGATGTGTTGTGGCAGGCCGAGCTGGATCCAGAGATAGTTGGCGTCCTTGAGAACTACTACACTCAGGTAGAGGCAACCATGGACGACCTTGAAGAAGACGTCGTCCTCAAGGCTGCGACGATGTTCGGCGGAAAGCCGTATTACGATGTAGTGCTTTCGGTTCAGGTCGATGGTGAAGGAAACGCGACCGGCGGAGGTTCCTTCACGCTGCCGGGAATCCCTGCCGGTCGAAGCTACGTGGTGTTTTTCGACGTGTATGAGGTTGGCGACCAGGACAAAGACGACGCGGACATCGTTGCGTATAGCCGGGTCTGGCAGAGCGATCCTGACCCTTATGAGGAGATGTTCGAGGCAAATGGCTCCGGGCTAGTGCTGGATCAAGTAACCGGAGAGACAGATCCCGAAGAGGCACTCGCAGCGGCTCGGGCCGCGCTGCAGGCGGTGCTCAGCGAATACCGTAATCGCGAGAAGCATCCCGTTTCCCCGGTGTTTGTCGAAGCCGGAAAAACGGTTGAGATCCAGCTTGAAGTAATCGTAGAGCCCTTGGAGTAACCTCCGCAGGAGCCTCCCGAAACATAACGCATGCTGCTGCGTCATTGTGATACAGCGGCAACGCGGTTTTTGCTGAGGTGGGTCGAATCGGGACCGGCGGGCTGACGTTGCTTGCTCGCTGGATTTAATCTGTTTTCATGTAGAGAATTGTGGGGCCGATGGTTGGCACTGCTCTTGCAGCATAACGGTTAGAGAACAACCGGAGGTGTAGCATGAGCGATAATGATCTTGCCCGGCAACGTTTCTTAACCACGCTTCAGACCGTGGCCATTGCGGCCGCTTTGGCGGGCTTGCTGTTGCTGGTGGGCTACACCGTGCTGGGGTGGATTGGACTTCTGGTTGTTGGAAGCGTGGTTGCGATGACGGTCGCGCAATCGACGCGGGTATCACTTCGGGTTCGTCCCGCGGACGCTGTTGGGCTGCGCTACGCTGACGCTCCGTGGTTGTTCGATACCGTGGCCGAGCTGTGCCGGCGTGCCGGTATTTCGCAGGTGCCCGACCTCTACTACAGCCGCTCGCCGATTATGAATGCCGCAACGCTTGGAACCGGCGGCGCGGAACACTCGATCCTGGTGACTGAAGGTCTGCTGTCGAGCCTTGCACCGCGCGAAATTGCAGGTGTACTCGCGCATGAAGTGGCACACATTCGCAACAACGATCTCACCATCTTCCGCCTCGCAGAGATTGCACGGGTGATGACGCATTCGCTGGCTCAGTTTGGCTGGCTCGCGCTCCTGTTGTTCCTGCCGTTCTGGGCGTTCTCCGGGGAGGGCGTGCCGGCGGAGGTGGCGTTGCTGCTGTTTGCCGCCCCGCTTGGCGGGATTGTGCTGCAGTTGGCTCTGTTCCGCACCCGAGAGTTTGCCGCCGATGCTACGGCAGCCGAGCTGACCGGAGACCCCGTTGGGTTGGCCTCTGCTCTGCGCAAGATTGATAGCGGCGGCAGGACACTGCTTGGGCAGCTGTTTCCGTTCCAGCGCACCGAGCAGAACCAATCCCTGTTTCAGACACACCCCAATACAGCCGAGCGGGTCAAACGCTTGCTGATTCTGGCGCATGGCGAAGATCGTCGGGCCGGAAGCCGGATGCGAAGCGGTCTGCCGGCCAACGGGCTGTTCGTTGACTGGCGGCGGCGCGAACGCCACAATGGCTTCCTGGCGTAGTGCAGGTGACCGGCCCATGTGGCCGGTGAAGCACGGAACGCTCCGGTGGGGCAGTTTTCTTTCTGCGACTTGATTACTTTGCAGAAAAGGAATATAATATCTCCATTACACGTGCAGCGGTGAGCAATTCGTTGCAACGTGAAATGCATTATTAAAGAGCGTGTAAAAAAAGTGGAAAGCCTGCAGAAACCGGACATCTAATTGTAGCCGCCGCCTTTCCCGCACTGAACGCGAGGTGTGAACATGCATCAGTTCAACAGGCGTGCCTTTCTTGTACCAGTTCTCATTGGATTCTTGATCGCGGTGCTGGCCGGCGCGTGCAGTCACAGCGGCGCCTGGGACATGATCGACGAGGTCCGCAACGCCGGCGAAGATGGCGCGTCGAGCGGTCCTGAAACACCAGATACACCGCCCCAGCCCGCTCCCCCGCCGGAAGACGATCCTGGAGACGATCCGGAAGACGATCCGGAAGACGATCCGCCGGAAGATGAAAACGGTGCGAGTGATGATCCACCCGAATCCTCCCTCCCCCCGGGCTGGGAAGACCTCCCGGAAGAGATCGCGAGCTTTTTCAGCCATTTCTGGGACGCGGACGCGCAAGAATGGCTCATTGAGTGGATCGCTTACAACGATCTTTCCGGCAATACCCCGGAAACGGACAATGTTACCTTCTATCACGACCTGGGCGGTGGGACGGTCAGCGGAGAACTCGTCAAGTACGGCAGTGGAGACGGCACCGGCATCGATGTAACGGTCCGGGCTCACAACATCTCGGTGTGGTCGAGTAGCAGCGCGGTTGCGCCTCCCG